>JAHCBB010000004.1 GCA_019634635.1 Verrucomicrobiia bacterium | reverse complement strand
GCTCACCAAAATGCGCGATTGGGCGGGACCAAGAGCTCTGCGTAGAATACCCCAAATACCAGAGCCTCCCCACGATCCCCGCAGCCCCTCAACACGCGCAGCGGAAGGAGTCACGGACGTGCGGGAGCGCGTCCCTACCCGTCTGGTAGGGGCGTGTTCCACCGCGACCCACTTCGATTCCGCTGCGTTCGTGCACAAACGATCGGGAACGCGGGAAGCGCCAGGTGCCAGGGCCTACCCACGATCCCCGCAACCACTCCAAACGCGCAGCGGAGGACGTCACGGACGTGCGGGAGCGCGTCCCTACCCCACTCCGGGCGTGTTCCATCGCGACCCAATTCAGCTCCGCCACGTCTGCGGGACGACGTCTTCAGGCACCGGGGACGACCGCCCGGTCCTTGCCAACACCGCGGCCGCATCGTTTCCTTGGCCGCCGGCAGAAGATGCCCGGTTGCGATGAACGTCCTGGTCATTGATGTGGGGGGGACCCAGGTGAAGCTGCTGGCCACCGGCCAGACGACGCGGCGCGCCTTCGCCAGCGGGACACAACTGACGCCGCGACGGCTGGTGTCTGGCGTGCGCCGCCTCACCCGCGACTGGCCGCATGATGTCGTGACCATCGGCTATCCCGGATTCATCCACGGCGGCCGGATCGTCGCCGAACCCCACAACCTCGGCGCCGGCTGGGTGGGATTCGATTTCCATCGTGCCTTCGGCAAGCCGGTAAAGATCCTGAACGACGCCGCCCTGCAGGCCTACGGCAGCTATCGCAAGGGCCGGATGCTGTTCCTCGGGCTCGGGACGGGACTGGGGTCGTGCATGATTGTGGACGGCCTCATCGAGCCCATGGAGCTGGCGCACCTGCCCTACCGCAAGGCGACCTTTGAGGACTACGTCGGCTTGCGCGGCCTGGAGCGGCTCGGGAAAAAGCGCTGGCGCCGCGAGGTGGCCCGCGTCGTCGAGGCCCTCGCTGCGGCCCTCGAGCCCGACGACATCGTCATCGGCGGGGGCAACGTGAAGCAATTGAAGGAACTCCCGCCGGGCTGCCGCGCGGGCGACAACGCCAACGCCTTTGCGGGCGGATTCCGGTTGTGGGAGTCCCGCGGCAAGCCGGCGGGCGCCCGACGCGCCCGGGCGCGTCGCGTCCCCCCGCGAAAACCCGCCGCCTGACCCGCCGACCCGGAAGGCGATTCCGCTCTCCCAAGCCTGCACCCCCTCTCCTGATGCGCTCCTCGTCCCAAGTCAGTCCCCTGGTCCAACGTCCCGCCTGGAAGGCCCTCGCCGCCCATCATCGCAAGATCGCCCCGCGCCATCTCCGGGAGCTCTTCAATGCGGACGCCCGGCGCGGCCAGCGCCTGACCGCCACCGGCGCCGGCCTGTTTCTCGACTACTCGAAGAACCGGGTGACCGACGAGACCCTGCAACGGCTGGTGCGCCTCGCGGAGGATTGCGGCGTGCGCGACCGCATGGAGGCGATGTTCAATGGCGAGCGCATCAACCGCACCGAGAACCGATCCGTGCTGCACGTGGCCCTGCGCGCCCCGCGCAACGCCTCCATCCTGGCCGACGGCCGGAACGTCGTGCCCGAGGTCCACGAAACCCTCGACCGCATGGCCGCCTTCGCCATCCGCCTTCGCGACGGCCACTGGAAGGGGCACACGGGACGCCCGATCCGCAACGTGATCAACATTGGCATCGGCGGATCCGACCTCGGACCCGTGATGGCTTATGAGGCGCTCCGGCATTACAGCGACCGCGACCGGACGTTTCGCTTCGTGTCCAACGTGGACGGGATGGATTTTGTCGAGGCCACGCGAGACCTGGACCCGGCGGAGACGCTCTTCGTGGTCTCCTCCAAGACGTTCACCACGCTGGAGACCATGACCAACGCGGCCAGTGCCCGGGACTGGCTCCTGCAGGGACTCGGCGGTGATTCGTCGGCGGTGGCCCGGCACTTCGTCGCGGTGTCCACCAATGCCGAAAAGGTCGCAGCCTTCGGCATTGATACCGCGAACATGTTCGGTTTCTGGGACTGGGTCGGCGGGCGCTACTCGATGGATTCGGCGATCGGCCTGTCCACGATGATCGCCATCGGACCGGACCGCTTTCGCGAGCTGCTGGAGGGTTTCCACGCGATGGACCGTCACTTCCGCACCGCGCCCTTCGAACGGAACCTGCCGGTCCTGATGGCGCTGCTGACGGTGTGGTACACGGAGTTTTTCGACGCCCAGACCGTGGCGGTGCTGCCGTACGAGCAATACCTGAAGCGATTTCCGGCCTACCTGCAGCAGCTCACGATGGAGAGCAACGGCAAGTCGGTGACGCTGGATGGAATCCGGGTGCGATACCAGACGGGGCCGGTGTATTGGGGCGAGCCCGGCACCAACGGCCAGCATTCGTTCTACCAGCTCATCCACCAGGGCACCCGGCTCATCCCCTGTGACTTCATCGGCTTCGCGCACGCGCTGGTGCCGTTGGGACGCCACCACGACATGCTGATGGCCAATGTCTTTGCCCAGGCCGAGGCCCTGGCCTTTGGCAAGTCGGCGTCCGAGGTGGCCGCCGAAGGCACGCCGCGATGGCTGGTGCCGCACCGCGTCTTCGAGGGCAACCGCCCGTCCAACGTGCTGCTCGCCAGCCGGCTCACCCCGTACACCCTCGGCAGCCTCGTGGCTCTCTACGAGCACAGCGTCTTCACCCAGGGCGCCATCTGGGACATCAATTCGTTTGATCAATGGGGCGTCGAACTGGGGAAGGCCCTGGCCCAACGGATCATTCCCGAGCTGGAATCGCCGAAGCTGCCGCGGTTGCGTCACGACAGTTCCACCAACCAGCTCATCCGCCGGTACCGCCGCATGAAGGCGGATTCCGGAGCCGCGGACTGAAGCCCGAACGGACGGCGCGGTCAGCGCTCCTTGCGCTTCGGGCGCCTCTCGCGGGGCACCTTGCCGGTCGTCGGCACGACGATGTTGGTGCCGGGAACCCATCCCAGTTCCCGGCCGTCGAGGTACAGGGTTCGGGGCACCAATTCGACAACGTGCCCGAACACATCGAGCGCCACCGAGCCCGGGAGAAAGGTGGTGTCAAGAAACTCCACCGGGCCGTAGGGGAAGATGTTGGTGTTGGGCTGCGAAAAGACCCGGAGATAGGGGGCGTTTGTGAACCGGGCCGGCGCCGTCTCCCCGGGGAAGGTGAGCGTCACCGGTCCGCCCACCAGGAGGCGATGGTGTTCGATCCGCATCACCGGTGTGCCATCGGGCAGCTTGTCCTGGGTGACCGCCCAGGGCCCTCCCCGCTGCCGGTAGGCCATGCAGGCGCCGTAAAAGGTGATGTAGAGAAACAGGGTCGCGAAAAACAGGGCGACGAACCCCTTCGCCGCCTTGGTGCCGTCGTCATTCAATCCCGGACATGTTGCGGGAGGGGCAGGATCCGGACGAGCGGGAATTCAACGCGTGCCACGCTCCACGGGTTCTCCTGCGGCGGCGAGGCCAAAGATCCGAAAGGGATCACCGCACGGTCGGATCTCCGGTCAGCGGCCCGCCCGAGTCGCCTCCGCAGCCGCCAGCAGGACGCGGGCCCGATCGAGCGCCCGCTGCAAGGGACCGCACACGTTGCCCTCCCCCAGCAGATCGGGGATCCCGGCCCGTTCCAACTCCCGGCGCACCTCGGGTTGCACGCCGCAGACGACGACCCGGGTTTTGCCGCCACCGAGAATGCGCTTGAGAACCTCCTTCAGGCTGTGGATGCCCGTGGCGTCAATCATCGGCACGTGACGCATGCGGATGATCAACACCCCGGGCGGCGCCTTGCCGATGACGCCGATGGACTCCTTGAAACTGTGCGCGGCACCGAAGAAAAGCGGTCCCTGGACCTCGTACACCTCGACGCCGTCGGGAATCTCGCGCCGGACCGCCGCCTCGGGATCCTCGCCCTCCTCTTCCGTCAGCGAATCGCTGATGGATTTCACCCGGCTCAGTTGCGCCATGCTGCGCATGAAGAGAAACGCCGCCAGGACCATGCCCACCTCGATCGCCACGGTCAGGTCCACCAGAACGGTGAGCAGCAGCGTGGTGACCAGCACCAGCGCATCTGCCGGCGGCCCCTTGAACACGGTCACGGCCGACCGCCATTCACTCATGTTGTAGGCCACCACGGCGAGGATCCCGGCCAGGCACGAGAGGGGGATCCATTTGGCCCACTTTCCGGCGAACAGCACGATCACCAGCAGCGTCGCCGCGTGGACCATGCCGGCCACCGGCGTCCGCCCCCCGTTCTTGATGTTGGTGGCGGTGCGCGCGATCGCGCCGGTTGCGGGGATGCCTCCGAACAATCCGGAGCCGATGTTGGCGACGCCCTGTGCGACCAGTTCCTGGTTGGACCGGTGGCTGCCGCCGGTCATCCCGTCGGCCACCACCGCCGACAGCAGGGATTCGATCGCCCCGAGCAAGGCGATGGTGAAGGCGGGGCCCACCAGATCCCGGAGCGTGGCCAGGTCCATCGCCGGCAGGTGCGGCACGGGAAGGCCCCCAGAAATCTCCCCGAAGCGGGTGGCAATGGTTTCCACCGGCAACCGGCCCCACTGCACGGCGACCGTTGCCACCACGATGGCAATGAGGGAGCCCGGGATTCGGGTCGTCACCCTGGGGGTGAGGACGATGATCGCCACGGTGCCGATCGCGATGGAGGCCGCCACCCAGTTGATCCCTCCGGCGTGTCGCAGGTAGGCGGTCCATTTGTGGAGGAACTCTGCCGGGACAGCCCCCATGTCCAGGCCCAGGAAATCCTTGATCTGTGACGACAGGATCAAGAGGGCGATCCCGGACGTGAACCCCACGATCAAGGAGTGCGGGATGAACTGGATCACCACCCCCAGCCGCGCCACCCCCATCAGGATCAAAAGAAACCCGGCCATGAATGTCGCCGCCGTCAGGCCCGGGAGGCCGTGTCGTTCGACAATGCCATAGACGATGACGATGAAGGCCCCGGTCGGTCCTCCGATTTGGACCCGGCTGCCGCTCAGGGCGGAGATGAGGAATCCGGCGACAATCGCAGTGATCAGTCCCTTGTCCGGCGGCACCCCGGAGGCGATGGCGAATGCGATGGCCAGGGGCAGCGCCACGATGCCCACGATGACCCCCGCGGTGATATCGGGCAGGAGCTGCCGGCGCGGATAGCCTTCCCGGATCAGGGAGACCAGTTTCGGGGTGAACATCCCGGGAGGAAACAGGCGACCCATGAAGGAATTGGACGGTTCCAAGAGCGGATCCTGTTCCGGCGCGCCCCTCCGTCAAGAATGGCGATTCACCCCGCCCGTTCGAGATGCGGGCCCGCGAGGCGGCGGGCGCGGACCGCCCGCATCGCCACTGCGGGAAATCTCGCCCGCGACCGGCACCGCGGCTACGGTCGCGGCGACGGATGCGTCTGCTCGACCGCTATCTCCTGCGTGAACTGCTGGTCCCGCTGGGATTCTGCCTCGCCGCGTTCCTGATCTTCTGGATCACCTTCGACCTGTTCGGCCAGCTCGACACGTTCCAAGACCGCCTTTGGACGGTGGGCGACATTGCGGAGTATTACTACCTGAAGCTCCCGGAGCTCCTGAACATTGTCCTGCCCGTCTCCCTGCTTCTGGCGCTCTTGTACGCGCTCACCCAGCACGCGCGGCATAACGAGCTGATCGCCATGCGCGCGGCCGGACGCAGCCTGTGGCGGATCTGCCTGCCGTACTTCCTGCTGGGATTCCTGTTCACCGGGTTTCTCTCGGGCGTCAACGAGCGGCTGCTGACCGACGCAGCAGGGCGGTTGCAGCAACTGGAGGGACGCCGCCGGCAGGCCGGCGGACCGGCGGCCGGACGGTGGCGGGAGCGGGTGGATTTTCTGAACCAGTCGGCCCAGCGCCAGTGGAGCCTTGGAGCCTTCCAGGTGGACACCGCCGAACTGCGCCAGCCGCGGGTCGCCATGTTGCTGCCGCCCGGTGCGCATCGGGAGATCCTCGCAGAGACGGGCTGGTGGACGAACGGGTACTGGTATCTGGAGGACGGCACGGAACGGCTCTACCGGGCCGCAGAGGACGCCGCGCCCGCGGAAACCCGGCGGCGGGTGCTGACCGCTGTGGACATGGGGGGCGGTCCCGACGCCCTCGCCGCATGGGCCGGCAATCTGGTGACCGTCTCCAACGAGGTGGTGGCGATCACCAATCTCAGCCACGGGGACGAGTTCACGCGACGCCAATGGTCGGTCCGGTCCCTCGAACTGACCAACGACCTGCTCTCGGGCTTCCGCTTCTCGCAGCCGCTGGAGCCCGGTGCCCGCCGGGTGCTGGTGGGGGAGGCAGGCCTCTGGACCAATGGCCACTGGCGCTTCAGCAACGTCCGCGAGTGGCTGTTCCGCTCGGGGACCGACGCGGAACCGGTGACCGTCCTGCACGCGGAACTCGACCTGCCGGAATTGAGCGAATCCCCGGACCTGATTCGCAGCGAGATCCGGGTTGGCGAGGTGTTGTCCCGGTCCCGGACCATGCGCAGCGCCGACCTGCCGATCCGCGATGTGCTGGCCTACCTGCGGCTGCATCCGCAGTTGTCGCGAAGGGATCGCAGCCTGCTGGAAACCCAGTTGCACGCCCGCATTGCCGCACCCTGGACCTGTGTCGTGGTGGTCCTGATCGCGATCCCGTTCGGGGCGCCGTCGGGGCGCCGGAACATCTTCTATGGCGTCGCCGGCAGCCTGGCCTGGGGTTTCCTGTACTTCACCGTGCAGCGCCTCGGTTTTGCCCTCGGCCAGAGCGGAACGGTGGCCCCCTGGTTGGGGGCCTGGCTGCCCAACGCCACCTTTGGCAGCCTGGGCCTGTGGATGACCTCCCGGGTCCGCTGAGCCATGGATGAACCCGCCGACCTGCGCGCGCGCATCCAACGCCTGGAGACCCTGCAGCGGGTGAGCCGCGTCCTGCACTCCACGCTCGAGCTGCGCGAATCGCTGGAGCTGATCCTCGGGGAGATGATGGCCCTGGTCCCGGCGACCAGCGGCCTGGTGGCCCTGATAAATCCGACGACGCGCTTCCTCGAGATCGAGGCGGCGCTCGGGCTGCCACCGCATGTGCGCTCCATGCGCTTCCGAGTCGGCGAGGGCTCCGCAGGGTGGGCCGCCCGCACCGGACGCCCGATCCTCGTGGCCGACACCACCCGCGATGGCCGCCACCTGCCCCTGCGGCGCAACATCCGCTCCGAGCTCGCCATCCCCCTGCGGGTCGCGGGCGAGGTCCGCGGCGTGGTCGCCCTGCATGCCGACCGTCCCGCCGCCTTCAGTCCCGCGGACCTGGATCTCCTCGGGGAAATCGCGGCGCTGGCCAGCCCCGCGATCCGCAACACCTGGCACTATGAGCAGGCGCGGCTCAAGGCACGCTTTCTCGAATCCCTGGTGCGCGTCGGGCAGATCATCAACTCGACCATCAGCCGGGACGAGGCGCTGCAGGTCATCACCCGGGAGGCCCGCAGCCTCCTCCAGGCCCGCATGTGTTCGCTGATGATGCTCGACGACTCCGGGGAGTGGATGGTGCTCCGCGCCAGCCACGGCGCGGGTCCGGCGTACCGTTCCAAGCCGCATCTCAATGTGTCCGAAAGCTTCGTCGGCATCGTCCTCCGCCGCAAAAAGGCGATGCAGTTGGAGAACGTCCAGAGCTCCGGCCGCTACCAGAACACCGCGGTGGCCCGCGAGGAGGGCCTGGTATCCCTGCTCTCCGTGCCGCTGGTCTTTGCCGGCAAGGCCATCGGCGCGCTCAACCTGTACACCGGTGAACCCCATACGTTTTCTGACGAGGAGGTCCGGTCCCTGTCGGCCTACGCGGACCTCTCGGCCGTGGCGCTCGACAAGGCCCGGCTGTACGACCGCACCGTGGCGGTCGAGGAGCAGCTCCGCGAGAGCGAGCGGTTGACCGCCCTGGGGCTCCTGGCTGCGGAACTGGCCCACGAGATCCGCAACCCGCTCACCGTAATGAAAATGCTGCACCACTCGATCCGCAGCGGATTCGACCCCGGTGAACCGACCGCCACCGACCTGCGGGTCATGGGGGAGAAGATGGATCACCTGAACCGGATCGTGGACCGCGTGCTCGATCTCGCCCGCCGCAACGAGCCGGAACTCTCGAGGGTGCAGATCAACCGGCTGCTGGACGATCTCGGTCTGCTGATCCGGCACAAGTGCCGGTCGCAGCAGGTGGAGCTCGTCCAACGTCTGGCCCCCGGTCTGCCCGAACTGGCCGCCGACCCCACCCAGTTGGAGCAGGCCTTCCTCAACCTGACCCTCAACGCCCTGGAGGCGATGCCAACGGGCGGCCGGTTGGCCATCCAGACCCGGGCCCTGGGGCGCCGCGGATCCGGTAATCCCTCCCACGTCATGGTGCGCTTCCGCGATTCCGGCACCGGCATGCCCGAGGAGCAGCGCCAGCGGGCGTTCACGCCGCTGCTGGGCTCCACCAAGCCCAAGGGCACCGGACTGGGCCTCGCGATGGTCCAGCGCGTGGTGGAGGCCCACGAAGGCCGCCTGCGCATCTGGTCCGCTGTCGGACGCGGCACCGCCATCGCCATGATCCTCCCCGTGCGCCCCCCGCCCCCGGAGGCCCCGGTCATCCCAGCCCCAGATTTCGAAGCACCCTGACGGTCGAATGGGCCTTGTTCAGTGTGTAGAAGTGGATGCCCGGCGCCCCCTGGCGCAGCAGGTCCTCGCACTGGCGCGAGCAATATTCGATCCCGAAGTCCGTCACCGCGGCGTCGTCATCCCCAAGCGCCTCCAATCGCGACAGGAAGGCCTCTGGCAACCGGGCGCCGCACATCTGGGTGAATTTCTTGGTCTGGCCGCCCGACAACACCGGCATCAGCCCGGGAATCAACGGTACGGTCACACCCAGTCGGCGCGTGAGGTGGTCCCGAAACCGATGGTAGTCGTCGTTGTCGAAAAAAAGCTGGGTGACCACGAAGTCCGCACCCGCCTCCACCTTCCGGGCAAGGAATTCCCAGTCCACCAGGCGTCCCCCGGCCTGCGCCACGTGCCCCTCCGGAAATCCTGCCGTCCCGATGCTGAACCCGCCCCGGCGCTTCAGGTACGCCACGAGTTCGGATGAGAATTCAAATCCCCCCTCCGTCTTGATCCACGGGCCGGTCCCTCCGGGCGGATCGCCCCGCAACGCCAGCACATTGCGCACCCCCCGTGACGCCGCCTCGTCCACCACCTGCCGGATGTCGGCCTCCGTCGCATTGACACAGGTCAGATGCATCATCGCGGTCAGCCCGAAGTCGCGCTGGATCCGCTCCACGATCGCCAGCGTCTTCTCCCGGGTGGATCCTCCGGCGCCGTAGGTCACCGAGCAGTACGCTGGATGAGCCTCCAGCAACGCGGGAAGCGTCTGGTCAAACAGCGTCCGCTCCCCTTCCGGTGTCTTCGGGGGGAAAAATTCCACCGAAATGGCGGGACGCCCCGCCACCGCGGCCTCGGCGTGAAGCTCGTGAATCAGCCGGATCATCGGGAACAGATTGCGAAATTCGACTTGCTTGGACAAGCAATAAATCAACGCATCAGGATTTATTGATATGATGAATTCAAAGCCGGCGAGGGTCCTGGCATGATGACGGTGGGGAGGCGGCGCACCGTGGGTCAAATTCCCATCGGAGGTCTTCGATTTTTCCGAAGCACCCGATACCGTGCGCGGCATACATGAGTGCGCCGATGCCAACCAATTCCCGAGAGGTGGGGCCGTGACGCCCGCCGAAGCCGCCCGACTGCTCGACGCCTTCCGTGAGGGCCGCGCCTCACGCGAGGACGTCCTGCACGCCTTTCAAGCCGCCCCGGTGGCCGATCTGGGATTTGCCTCCGTGGACCTGCACCGGGAACTCCGCAAGGGGTGTCCGGAGGTCATCTTCGGCGCGGGCAAGTCGCCGGAACAGCTGACGGCCATCGCCGGGGAAATCGTGAAGGCCAGCGGGCGGGTCCTGATCACGCGCGTCGCCGAGGACCATGCCCAGGCGGTCCGCCGCGCCTTCCGCCAGGCCCGGCACCACGAGGTGGCGCGCTGCATCACGGTGGAATCGGACCGCCCGCCCATCCGCATCGGCAACGTGGCGGTGGTTTGTGCCGGGACCAGCGACCTTCCCGTGGCCGAGGAGGCCGCCGTGACCGCCGAATTCATGGGCAGTCATGTCACGCGGGTTCACGACGTCGGGGTCGCCGGACTCCACCGCCTGCTGGCTCGTCTGGACGACCTGCAGCGGGCCCGTGTGGTGGTCGTGGTCGCCGGCATGGAGGCCGCACTGCCCAGTGTGGTCGGCGGGCTCATGGATCGTCCCCTGATCGGCGTGCCGACCAGCATCGGATACGGCTCCCATTTCGGCGGACTTACCGCCCTGCTCGGCATGCTCAACTCGTGTGCAAGCGGCCTGACCGTGGTGAACATAGACAACGGCTTCGGAGGCGGCTATGCCGCGGCCCGCATCAACGCCCTCCCGGACTCCGCGTGATCCCCGTTCCCCCGGACGTTCCATCGCGATCCCGCCGCGGCCCCCTCCACGAGTGAACTTCCCCGATCCCCTTCCCGATATCCGCGGCGAACCCCGGGAGGCCCTCGAACAACGCTTCCGCGATTGGCAGGAGCCCGCGTACCGGCTCGGGCAGTTGCTCGACTGGCTGCACGCCCGGAGGGCGGTGTCGTGGGACGCGATGACCAACCTGCCGCGTCCGCTCCGCAAGCGGCTCGCCGGGGCCTACTCGCTGACCCTCCCGGCCCTCGTGCAGGTCCAGGGCTCCGGGGATACCACCCGCAAGTTCCTCTGGCGACTGGCCGACGGCAGCCTGGTGGAAAGCGTGCTCATCCCGGCGAACCCGGCGCTGTACGGGGACCGCAGCGACCGGCACACCCTCTGCATTTCCACCCAGGTGGGCTGCGCCTACGGGTGCCGGTTCTGCGCCAGCGGACTCGACGGGTGGAAGCGCAACCTGCTGCCCCACGAAATCTCCGGACAGGTCCTCGCCGTCGAGCGCTGGCACGCCTCACAGGCGGCGGCAAATCGGACCGGAGCCCCCCGGCTCGTGAACAACATCGTCGTCATGGGCATGGGCGAACCCATGGCCAACCTGGATAACGTCCTCGCCGCCCTGCGCGTGCTCAACGCCCCGTGGGGCGGCCAGATCGGCGCCCGCAAGATCACCCTGTCCACCAGCGGCGTCGTCCCGGGCATCCGCGCCCTGGCGGACGATCCCCTCCAATTCCGACTCGCCATCTCCCTGCACGGTGCGACGGACGAGGTCCGCAACCGCATCATGCCGGTGAACCGCAAGTACCCGCTCGCCGAACTCCGGGCCGCCTGCCGGTACTATGTCGAACGGAAAGGCCGGATGCTGACTTTGGAGTACATCCTCATCGAGGGCGTCAATGCGGATCCGCGACAGGTGCCCGACCTCGCCACACTGGCCCGCGACCTCCAGGCGAAGGTGAACCTGATTCCCTACAATCGGGTCGAGGGACTTCCCTGGGAGCGCCCCATGGTCGCCGTTTGCGAGGCCTTCGCCGATGCCCTGCGCGCCCGCGGCGTGCCCACCACGCTGCGGCTGGAGAAGGGTCATGACATTGACGCGGCCTGCGGCCAGTTGCGCCTGCGCACCCTGCGCGACCTCGCGGACACCCCGGGTTCCTCCGATGCGACGGAGGCGACGGAGGCCATTGCCGCCCCCGGGCCACGGCCATAGGCTGCGCCCGGGTCTCGTCGCCCGATCATGCTCGCCCTTCTGGATTACGGTTCCGGCAACATCCGCAGCGTCGAAAAAGCGCTTCAAGCCGTCGGGGCCCCCGTGGTTCGCGTCGCCCATCCCGGAAACCTCGGCGCCGCCCGGGGCGTCGTGCTCCCCGGCGTCGGGGCCTTCGACGACTGCCTCAATGCGCTGGAACGTCAGGCACTGGCCGGGGCGGTGCGCGACTGGATCCAGGCCGGCCGGCCGTTTCTCGGAATCTGCGTGGGCTACCAGGCGCTGTTCGATCGGAGCGACGAATTCAACTCCTGCGCGGCTGGTCTCGGGATCTTCCGCGGCCCGGTGGTGCGCTTCCAACCGACTCCCGCAGAGCCGAGATTGAAGGTTCCTCAGATCGGGTGGAACGAGGTGTCCATCACCCCGGCCGGCGCGTCCCTGTTCGAGGGCATTCCCGACCGCAGCCACTTCTACTTCGTCCACAGCTTTTATCCCCGTCCCGAGGAGGACTCCCTGGTCGCAGGCCGCACGACCTATGGCGTTCCATTCGCCGCCGCCATCTGCCGGGACAACGTCTGGGCGACGCAGTTTCACCCGGAGAAAAGCCAGCGGGTCGGTCTCCAATTGCTCGCCAACTTTGCCCGGTACACCGCGCGGTAGGCTTGTTTGAACCCTGCATCACCCCTCCCCGAGGGTCAGGACGGCGTAGTTTCTCCGGCCCTTGCGCAGGAGCAGATGCCTGCCGAAGAGCAGGTCGGCCGGGGTGACCCGGCGTGCCGGATCGGTCTGGCGTTCGTTGTTGAGGTAGAGACCTCCGCCCTCAAGATCCTTGCGCGACTGGCCCTTGCTCGAACACAGCCCTGCGTGGACGAAGAGCTCCACGAGTGGCGCTCCCTCGCCGGCAAGCGCGCCCGGCGGCAGGGCCCGGCCGGGCACCTCGCCCACCACCTCTGCAAAGGTAGCCTCCTCCAATCCCTCGATGGGCCCCCCGGAAAACAGAAGTTCGCTGGCGCGGACGGCCTCCGCCGCGGCGGTCTCGCCATGGATCAATCCGGTGACCGCGCGGGCCAGGGCGCGATGCGCCACCCGGCGCCCGGGATCCGCGGCATGCTGCGCTTCCAGGGATTCGATCTCGTCGCGCCCGAGGAAGGTGAAAAACTTGAGGTACTTCACCACATCCGCGTCCTCCGTGTTCACCCAGAACTGGAAGAAGCGGTACGGACTGGTCCGCCGCGGATCCAACCACACCGCGCCCCCCTCGGTCTTGCCGAATTTGGTGCCATCCGCCTTGGTGATCAGCGGCAGCGTGAGACCAAACGCCGTTCGTCCGAGCTTCCTGCGGATGAGCTCCAGTCCCATGGTGATGTTGCCCCACTGGTCCGATCCCCCGATCTGGAGTTCGCAGGTGTGGTCCCGTGCCAGCACGTAAAAGTCGAAGGCCTGGAGGAGCATGTAACTGAATTCCGTGAAGCTGATGCCCGCGTCGCGATCCTCCATGCGGGAGCGGACGGATTCCTTGGCCACCATCTGGTTCACGGTGAAGTGCTTGCCCACATCGCGCAGGAACTCCACGAAGGACACGCCATCGGTCCACGACGCATTGTTCACCAGGAGGGCGGTATTGGGGATCACTTGGAAATCGAGCAACCGCTCGAGCTGCCGGCCGACGGCGGCGACGTTGGCGGCGATCTGTTCAGGCGTGAGCAGGTTGCGCTCGGCGGACTTGCCGCTGGGATCCCCGACGCTTCCTGTGGCCCCGCCGGCGACGGCAATCGGACAGTGCCCCGCGTTTTGGAACCGCCTCAGGGCGAGCAGCGGCACCAGGTGACCCACATGTAGCGAGTCGGCGGTCGGGTCGAAGCCACAGTAGAGCGTGATCCGACCCGACCCGATCCGCTGCCGCAGGCCTGGCAGATCGGTGCAATCCGCCAGCAGGCCACGCCACTCAAAATCATCGAGGATGTTCATCGGAACCCCGAGGTTATCGCGGCCCGGCGTCGCCGTGGACAAGGAGGAAGTTGCCGTCGTGCGACCCGCCGAAATCCCGCCGCGTTCGTGCACGGGCGACCGGGACCGCGGGAAGCGCCAGGCGCCAAAGCCTCCCCGCGATCCCCGCAGCCCCTCCCCACGCGCAGCGGAAGGAGTCACGGACGTGCGGGAGCGCGTCCCTACCCGTCTGGTAGGGGCGTGTTCCACCGCGACCCACTTCGATTCCGCTGCGTTCGTGCGCAAACGATCGGGAACGCGGGAAGCGCCAGGCGCCAGAGCCTCCCCGCGATCCCCGCAACCACTCCACACGCGCAGCGGAAGGAATCACGGACACGCGGAAGCGCGTCCCTGCCCGTCTGGTAGGGGCGTGTTCCACCGCGACCCACTTCGATTCCGCTGCGTTCGTGCACAAACGACCGGGAACGCGGGAAGCGCCAGGCATCAGAGCCTCCCCGCTCAGATCCGCACCGGAAAAATCCTCCCCCGAAACGGCCAATCATCCGCGTTCTGAACCAATCCCCGGCGGATCGGGTTCTCCCGGACGTAGTGCCACGTCTCGTCATACGCCTGCTGGTTGCGAAGGCGATGGTGAAAGGCATCCCGCTGAAAACGGCCCGACCCGATTGCGTGCCGCCGGGTGAACAGCGACTTCCAATACTGGATCCACCGCTCGATGCCACAGCCGAGGTCCGCCGGCGCGCAGACGAGGTGCAAGTGGTCGGGCATCAGAAGATAGTCTCCCACCTGCCAGGCGAGCGCTTGCCGGCTCCAGATCCCAACCAGCGCCTCGTGAACTTCCGCATTCGCCATCCACTGTACGCGGTCCTTTGACGCCACGGTGACGAAGACCGCACACGGTCGTCCCGGAGCGACCAGTACCCCACGCGCCGGATGCTGGCGTCCTGCCTCCCGCACCGTGTCGTGCCAAGGAATCCTCGGGATTAAATCCACGAATTCACTGGAGGGAACGGGAACGCTGATGTCCACCGGTACTCGCTCACCAAAATGCGCGATTGGGCGGGACCAAGAGCTCTGCGTAGAATGCCCCAAATACCAGAGCCTCCCCGCGATCCCCGCAGCCCCTCCCCACGCGCAACGGAAAATGTCACGGACACGCGGAAGCGCGTCCCTGCCCGTCTGGTAGGGGCGTGTTCCACCGCGACCCACTTCGATTCCGCTGCGTTCGTGCACAAACCATCGGGAACGCGGGAAGCGCCAGGCGCCAGAGCCTCCCCACGATCCCCGCAGCCCCTCCCCACGCGCAGCGGAAGGAGTCACGGACGTGCGGGAGCGCGTCCCCCCCCGGGCGGCGCTGCTAATTGCAGTCGCAGGCTTGATTCCGCAGCGCGGGCCACGAGATGCGATACATCGCATTGGTGGCGCCAAGATCTCCGGGCAGGAACCACACCGAATCCCCCGCGACGGCCATGCCTTCCCGGCACAGCTCCACATTGTCCGGGGCCGGTGGTAGCGGTGGGAGTGTCGGCAAATGTTCCAACCTGCGGTCCAGCCACACGAGGCGACTGGCGACGTCGCCCGCCGGCCCGCCGTGCTTCACCAGACCTCCAGCCACCAGCACCCCGTCCACAAACTTCCAGTCCTGGACCGCCAGCCCCGGCCGTTCACCGGGCAGCGGCTTCGCTCCCAGCCCCCGGTGCCTGAGATCGGTTCCGCGAAGGGTCTGCTTCAACCGTCCGCGCAAATCCCACAGGTATACGGCATCGGTGTCCCACGCCGCGCCGACCAGCAGGTCCTCCTGCGGCAGCACCGCCAGCGCGCCAATATGGTCGGCGACCGAGAACTCCACTTCCGGCGCCGGCAGCGGTCCGGACTTCAGGTCGGCGATCGCGTAGGCCCGGATGAAACTGGTTCCCCCATTCCTGCTCATCGCCAGGGGAATCCACAGCCGCTGCCCGTCCGACTGAAATCCTCCGGGATGATCCATTCCGGGTTCACTGCCGCCGAGTTCCCAAAGATCCCACGCCGTTCCATTCCACGCCGTTCGCAACAACAGGGCACGGCGAGGAGCGGGGGTGTCCTGTCGGGCCGTCACGTAGATGGAATCGCCCACGATCTCCAATCCCTGGGTGTGAGCGGTCAGCGGCGCTCCCCGCAGGCGCAGTGCGGGCAGGGCCACTCGTTCGATGGCTGCAGCCCCGGCCCCGCCGGGCGGGACGATGGCACCGCAGATCCCGAGGAGCAGGAGCACCGCGCCCCAACCGCGCCACCCGGATCGCAACCATTGGCCATGGGAACTGCTCATGAGCGGCGGCGCCAGGAGCGTCTGCACCTCAAACGGCTCTGGCCTGCCAGCCATCGGCGGATCTGCAACCGGGGTGAGGGGTAAAGTGAAAGGCCCACTGTGCCTGCGCACAGGCGCGGCGGAACGGAGGTGGGTCGCGATGGAACTTCTCCCTAAAACTGGAACAGCCCCTCGGCCTCGGGCTGCCACACGACCGACAGAACTTTCAGCTTTCTCTCACGCCCATCGGGCCCGGTCCAATGGACGGACTCGCCTTCGGAGAGTCCGAACAAGGCAATGCCCGCTGCAGACAGGATGGAGACTCCGTCCTTATTTTCCTTCACATCATGAGGGAACAAAAGGTCCACCTCCAACTCGTGCCCCGACTCCAAATCCCTCAATCGGACTCTGGAGTTCATCGTGACCGTATCCGTTGGAATCTGCTCCGAAGCGACAATATTCGCATGGTCCACCAACGACTGAAGCAACGGTCCCTCACTCGAACCCGCGGAGGGAATCAAAGCTTTCAAGCGAGCTTCATCTCGTTGAGTCATCAGAACGGTTCTGGGGGGGGTCATGGAACTCATCATCGAAATTGGTTTTTCCATTCCGGGCTTCGTGAGGGATCGGACCAAGCGATTTGGACGGTGTCAACTGCCGGTTTCTGTCCGGCCGCCCCCCGAATTGGTAAACAGATTGGGGCCCAGGTTTCCGACGCTGCACCCGCCAAAGCTGGCGGCGGTCGCGGCGGGGACCGCAGCGGCAGCACGTCCCCACCGGGTGTCCGCCGTTTGCGGCTCGTCCGAGGGCCACGCCGGACCGCGGACCGATTTCCCGCTGGCGCGAGCCGTGTCGCGGCCAATAACGTCCCGGCCTGCCCCGCGCACCGCGGGGCACTCCTCAAGGCATGAGCACTCCCGTCGGCGACATCGCCGTGATTGGCCTGGCGGTCATGGGCCAGAACCTGATCCTCAACATGAACGACCACGGCTTCACCGTCGTGGCCTACAACCGCACCACGGCCCGGGTGGACGAGTTCCTCGCCCACGAGGCCCGCGGCACCCGCATCGTCGGCGCCCGCTCCATTCCGGAGCTGGTGGCCCTCCTGAAGCGTCCCCGTCGGGTAATGCTCATGGTCAAGGCGGGTGCGGTCGTGGACGAGTTCCTCGCACAGCTCGTGCCGCACCTGGAACCGGGCGACATCGTGATTGATGGCGGCAATTCGCTGTACGGCGACACGGAGCGACGGGTCCGCGAACTGGAGGCGCGGGGACTCCTGTATGTCGGCACCGGCGTCTCAGGCGGTGAGGAGGGCGCCCGCAACGGGCCCAGCATCATGCCCGGCGGCAGCGCCGCAGCCTGGCCGCATGTGCGCGACATCTTCCAGGGGATCGCCGCACGGGTCGGCGAGGGCGTGCCGTGCTGTGACTGGGTCGGCGGCGGCGGCGCGGGCCATTACGTCAAGATGGTCCACAACGGCATCGAGTACGGCGACATGCAGCTGATCGGCGAGGCCTACCACCTGATGCGCGAGGTCCTCGGGATGACCGCCGACGAAATGGCCGCCGTGTTTCAGGAATGGAACCAGGGCGAACTGGACAGCTTCCTCATCGAGATCACCGGACAGATCCTCGCCCGCAAGGATGAGGACGGGACCCCGCTGGTGGACCACATTCTCGATGCCGCCGGGCAGAAGGGCACGGGCAAGTGGACGGTCATTGACGCCGCAAACCTCGGACAGCCGGTCACGCTGATCGCCGAGGCCGTCTTTGCCCGGTGCGTCAGTGCGATGAAGGAGGAACGGGTGAAGGCGGCGCGCAAGCTGAAGGGCCCGCGCGCCGCCCTGGCCCAGGGGCGCATTCCGGAGAAGCGCGCCCCCCTGATCGCCGGCATTCGCGACGCGCTGTACGCTTCCAAAATCGTCAGCTACGCGCAGGGGTACATGCTCATGCGGGCGGCGGCGGCTGAGAACGGCTGGCAGCTGAACTACGGCGGCATCGCCCTCATGTGGCGGGGCGGCTGCATCATCCGCTCGGGCTTTCTCGGGAAGATCAAGGAGGCCTACGACCGGCATCCGAAACTGCCCAATCTGCTGCTCGACGACTATTTCCGCGGCGAGATCCGGCGCGCGCAGAAGGGCTGGCGGCAGACGGTCGCCCTGGCCGTGAAGCGCGGAATTCCCGCGCCCGCCTTCAGCACGGCGCTCTCCTTCTACGACAGCTACCGGCAGGCGCGCCTGCCGGCCAACCTGCTCCAGGCCCAGCGCGACTACTTCGGGGCGCACACCTACGAACGGGTGGACCGGGCGCGGGGCGAATTTTTCCACACCAACTGGACCGGCACGGGCGGGCGGGTGAGTTCAAGCACCTACAACGCCTGAACCGATTTCCACCCCCACCCCCCCACCCCCCGGCCCCGGCCCATGCCCCGCCCATGATCCATCCCGCTCCCATCGCCCCGTCTGGCAGTCCCCGGGAGCGCGCCCTGTCGGTGTTCCCCGCAGGTTCCAACGGCGAGTACGGATTCCCTCCGGAACTGGTGCCGGTGCTGGAGCGCGGACGCGGCGCTCGGGTCTGGGACACCGGGGGCCGCGAATACCTGGATCTCACCATGGCCTGGGGCTCGGCCCTGGTCGGGCATGCGCATCCCGCCGTCGTGGAGGCGGCGACCCGTCAGGCCTCGGAGGGGATCAATTTTGCGGCCGTCAGCCGCCGTTCACTGGAGCTGGCGGAGCGGCTCCGCGACTGGTCGCCCTGCGCGCTACAGCTGCGCTTTGTCGCCTCGGGCACCGAGGCGACGTTGACCTGCCTGCGCATCGCCCGGACCGCGACCGGACGGCCCAAGGTGCTCAAGTTCGAGGGCGCGTATCACGGGCAGCATCCGGTCGGGGTCGCCAGCATGCTCAACGGGCGCCCGTCGGACCTGCCGCACGCCGATCCGAGCGGCGCCGGGGCTCCCTGGGTGGAACAGGACGTCCTGGTCGCCCCCTTCAACGACCTGGAGCGAACCTCGCAGATCGTCCGCGACCATGCACGGGACCTCGCCGGTGTGATTGTGGAGCCACTGCACCGCTGCCTGGCGCCAAGGGCCGGGTTCCTGGAAGGCCTCAGGGAGCTGACGCGGCGCCATGGCGTGGTCCTGATCTTTGATGAAGTGGTGACGGGGTTCCGGCTGGCCCGGGGCGGCGCCCAGGAATACTACGGCGTCCAGCCCGACCTTGTGGCCTACGGCAAGGCGCTGGGGGGCGGCTTCCCGCTGGGCGCCTTTGGCGGCGCTGCCGAACTGATGGAGACGGTGTCCGAACACCGGCTGCCCGGTCCCCGGTATGCCTGGTCGGCCTCCACGACCGGAGGCAATCCGGTGTCGTGCGCCGCGGCGCTGGCCACGCTGGATGTCCTGGAGGCGCCCGGGTACCACGCGCGGCTTCATGAGGCCGGACGCCGTCTCCGGGCCCATCTGACGTCCGCGCTTGCCGACGCCAGGGTGGACGGGCAGGTGCTCGGGGACGGTCCGCTGGCGCAAGTGGCGTTCTCAAAGGGGCCGGTGACCGACCAGCGCACCTGGCTGGCCAGCGACCGGGTTCGCAGCCGCGCCGTCATGCTGGAGCTGCTCCGGCAGGGAGTCTTCCTGAACCCGATGGGCACAAAGCTTTACCTGTCCCAGGACCACGGGGAGCCGGAGCTGGCCGAGTTTGCCGGAAGGTTCCGCGAGGCGCTGGCCGCCACCGAGCCCTCCCGGTGAATCCCGCCCCAAAGATCATCGGGGGATCGCTCCTGGCGATCCTCGTGCTGGTCGGGTTGCTGTCCTGGAATCCGCGGCGCGGCGCGGACCGGACACCCGGGCGCCCACTCCTGGTCTACTGTGCCGCGGGCCTCAAGGGTCCGGTGGCGCAGGTGGCGCGGGACTATGAGCGCCGGACCGGCATCCCCGTGCAGCTTCAATACGGCGGTTCGGGACTGCTGCTCAGCAACCTGCGCGTGGCCCGCCGCGGCGACCTGTATCTCGCCGCCGATCACACCTATCTCGACGCCGGACGTTCCAACGGGCTCGTGGCCGAGGTCCTTCCGCTGGCCCGGATGCGCGCCGTCATCGCTGTTCCGGCTGGAAATCCCCGCCGGATCCAATCCGCCGCGGATCTTGAAGCGGCTCCCCTCCAGCTCGGCTGGGCCAACGTGGAGTCCACCGCCGTCGGACGCCTGAGCCAGTCCGTTCTGAAGACCGCCGGCCTCTGGGAGGCGATTTTCCCACGCATCAAGGTCTTCAAGCCGACGGTGAACGACGTGGCCAACGACGTGAAGCTCGGTGCCGTGGATGCCGGCGTGGTCTGGGACGCGACCCTCGTGGATTACCCGGAACTGGAGGCCGTGGCGGCACCGGAACTGGAGCCCGCGGAGGCTGGAGTGGCGGTGGGAGTGCTCACCTTTTCGGAACAGCCCACCGAGGCGCTGCGCTTCGCCCGCTTCCTCGGGGCGCGCGATGCCGGGCTGCCCGTGTTTTCCAGGGCCGGCTTTCGCGTGGTCGCCGGGGATCAATGGTCGGAGCGCCCCGAAGTGGTGCTGTACAGCGGCGGCGTCAACCGCATCGCCATCGAGGAAAGCCTCCGGGAATTCGAGGCACGCGAAGGCGTCTCGGTGACCCGGGTATACAACGGCTGCGGCATCCTGACGGCGCAGATCCGTTCCGGACAGCGTCCCGACGCCTACTTCGCCTGCGACGTGTCCTTTATGACCACCGTCGCCGCCCACTTTGAACCACCGACCGATCTTTCCGAGACGCGCATGGTCCTGCTGACGCAGCCGGGCAACCCGCGGGACCTCCGCATCCTCGCCGATCTGGCGAAACCAGGACTGGCGATCGGCGTGGCCAATGAACAGCAGAGCGCGCTGGGGGCGCTGACGGCCCGCCTGCTGCGAGCCGAGGGCCTGTTCGATGCCGTGATGGCCAACGTGCGGGTTCAGACACCGACCGCCGACCTGCTGGTGAATCAGTTGCGGGCCGGGGGCCTCGATGCGGTGGTGGTGTATGCCGCCAACACCCGCCAGGTCCGGGACCTCCTGACCGTCATAGAGCTGCCGCAGGAGGCGGCACTCGCCATCCAGCCGTACGCAGTGGGACGGGACTCAAACAACGCGCACCTCATGGAGCGTCTTTTGGAATGGCTGAAATCGGGCACGTCACGCCGCCGCTTTGAGGACTCCGGGTTCCGCTGGCGGGCCGTCGGCGAGGCGCCATGAACGGCGACCTTTCAAAGCCCGGTTCGCAGCAGACCTCCGACCGGGTGTTCCTGGCCAGCTTCGCGCTGCTTGGGGGGACCTATCTGCTGCTGCTGCTGGCGATGCTTGCGGCCGACCTCGCCTACACCTCACCGGGGCACCTCTGGCGTGCGCTGCAGAGTCCGGAGATTCGCTACGCCGTCCGGCTCAGCCTGCTGAGCTGCTCGCTGACGGCCCTGCTGTCCCTCTGGGTTGCGGTGCCGATCGGCTACCTGATGGCCCGCTGGCCGTTTCCGGGAAAGGGCCTCGTGGACGCCCTGCTCGACATCCCGATCGTGCTGCCGCCGCTCGTGATCGGGCTGAGCCTGCTCATCTTGTTCCAGACCCCACCCGGGCGCGCCGTGGAGCGGGTGATACCGATGACCTACGCGGTGCCGGGGGTGATCCTGGCCCAGTTCATGGTGGCCTGCGCCTTCGCCGTCCGCACCCTTCGCGCCACGTTCGACCAGATCAGCCCGCGGCATGAGCAGGTCGCCATGACGCTCGGCTGCACCCGCAGCCAGGCCTTCTGGCGGGTGGTGCTTCCCGAGGCGCGGCGGGGGGTGCTGACTGCCGGAACGCTGGCATGGGCCCGGGCGCTCGGGGAGTTCGGCCCGATCCTGGTGTTCTCAGGCGCCACCCGGATGAAGACCGAGGTGCTGTCCACCACCGTGTTTCTCGAGCTGAGCGTGGGCAATCTGGAGGCCGCGGTCGCCGTATCCCTGCTGATGGTCGCCGCCGCCATCGGCGTGCTGCTGCTCATCCGCAGCCAGGGCCTGGCCCCCATGCTGGGCCGCCCCCTCTGACATGATCAGGCTGGAGGCCGTCACCGTTCGCGCCGGAGCCTTCGAGCTCCGAGACCTCTCGTTCGAGCTCGCCGCCGGGACCTACGGCGTGTTGATGGGGCGCACCGGATCCGGAAAGACAACGCTGCTGGAGGCCATCTGCGGTCTGCGCGCCGTCCAGTCGGGACGCATCCTGCTGCACGGCGGGGACGTCACCCGGCTGCCCCCCGCGGCGCGCGGGGTTGGCTTTGTGCCCCAGGAGGGGGCCTTGTTCAGCCACCTGACCGTGCGCGAACACCTCGAGTTCGCCCTCCGGATCCGCCGCAAGCCGCCGGAAGCCGTGGCGTCGCGTGTGGAGGAACTCGCGACATGGCTGGAGCTGGGTCCGCTGCTGGACCGGCTGCCTGCGGGCCTGAGCGGGGGGGAAACCCAGCGGGTCGCCCTGGGGCGGGCCCTGTCCTTCGGGCCCCGGATCCTCTGTCTCGACGAACCGTTGAGTGCGCTGGATGATGACAGCCGCGACGGCATCTGCCGCGTGCTTGAGACCCTTTGCGCACGCACCGGCGTCACGGTGCTGCACATCACGCACAATGCCGCCGAGGCCGCACGCCTCGCCAACGTGCTGCTTCGCCTGCACCATGGATCCCTTACCGTCCACCCGGCACCCGGTTCCCGACCCTGACCTCCCGGAGCTCTCCCCGGAGGTTCGCGAGACGTACGCCTGGCAGCTGGATGTGGACGGCTTCGGCGAGGCCGGCCAGCGACGGCTTCAGTCGGCGAGCGTTCTGGTGTCCCGGGTCGGCGGCCTGGGCGGCAACGTGGCCCTGCAGCTGGCTGCCGCAGGCGTGGGCCACCTCATCCTGGCCCATGGCGGCAACCTCACGCCATCGGACCTGAACCGCCAGGTCCTCATGTCACACGCCGGTCTGGGGCAACCCCGGATGCCCGCCGCCGTGGAGCGGCTGAAGGCGTTGAATCCGCGGTTGCGCATCACGGCGCTGGCCGAGCAGGTGTCGGAACGGACCGTCCGGGACCTGGTGGCGGCCGCGGACCTGGTGGTGGACTGCGCGCCGCGGTTCGAGGAGCGCTATCTGCTGAATCGCGAGAGCGTCGCCCAACGCAGGCCGATGGTGGAATGTGCGGTGTACGGGCTGGAGCTGCATCTGACCACCCTGGTGCCGGGAAAAACCCCGTGCCTGCGCTGCCTGTACCCGGAATTGTCGAGCACCTGGACCCGGCGCTTCCCCGTGTTTGGCGCCGTGGCGGCGGTTGCCGGCGGGCTCGCGGCGATGGAGGCCATCAAACAACTCTCCGGTCTTGGCAACGCCCTTCATGGACGCCTGCTGACACTGGACCTGCGCACCCATCGCATGACCACCGTGCGAATCCGGCGGGTTCCGGGTTGTATTGACTGCGGCGCTCTTTAATTTCGTCCGTCTGGTGCTCATGGATCGAAAACGACATCGGCTGCTGCTGGCGCTGGCCCTCGTGATGGCCGCCGTGCCGGTGCTCGCCTGCCGGTATTCGGTCCGCGACACAGGCTTTGTGGACTTCGGCACGCCGCCCTACCGGCTGGCACTCGCCATCGGGGCCTTGCCGGCAGACGTCGTCGCGCGATACCGACAGGCCGCCACGGCCGCCCTGCCAGACTCCAACGTCGAGTTTGTCCTGGATGGCAGCGCGGGCGGTGACCGGGCTCCCCTGGTGCTGACCGGGGTGCCGGGGCGCCACCTGGACCTCCGGGCCGCCTCCGAGCTGCCCTCGGACCCCTTGGCGATCCAAACCCTGATGGAGTCGGTCGTGACCTCTCCGCTCCGGATCCGGGTTCACGAGGAGGCGCTGCGGTCCTTTGCCGTCCTGATGCTGTTCGAGGGAAGGGACGCCGCTGCCAACCAGGGCGTCCGCAACACGCTGGAGGCCGCCATTGCCGCCGTTGAACGCCTCCTCCCTGGCATGCCCAAACCGGTGTCCGTGCCTCCGCGCCTGATCCCGGTTCCGGTGGCCCAACAGGCCGGCGAGGCGGTGCTCATGTGGGGGCTGGGGCTGGACCCGGGCCCGGCAGACGATCCGAGGGTGGCGATCGTCTATGGACGCGGCCGCCGGCTTGGCACCGCGCTCGAGGGCCCGGCCATCACCCGGACGGGCATTCAGGAGCGGTTGGTGATGATCGGACAGGATTGCGAGTGCGACCTGGACCGGGCGTGGCTCCAAGGCCCGGTGATTCCAGGACGCTGGGATCGGGGCTTCCAGGAGACCGCCACGCGTCTTCTGGGTTTTGATCCGGAACACCCGATGGTCCGCACCGAGGTGAGCCGAATCGTGCTCCGCGGCAACGGGGATCGTTCACGGTTGCGGACCCCCACGACCGCACTGGCTCTCGGATACAGCGAAGAGTCGGTGGACGATCTTCCGATGGATGCCGGCGGTGGTGAGCGGTTCGGGGCCCCGGATTCGGACACCGCCCCTGCAGACACCAACACGTCGGGTCGTCGTGAGTTCGCCGAAGCTGCCGTTCCCCCGGCCACCGTACCGGCGGCCGGGGCGTTGTGGCTGCTGGTGCTGGGATCCCTGATCCTCGCCTGCGGATTTGGCGTGTGGATCGTGCGGCGCAGCCACGGACGTTTGTAATGCGCCGCGTCGTCATCATCCTCCGCGAACTCCGGTATCACCGGGTCCAGACACTGCTTGCGGTCCTGGGACTGGCCGTTGCGACGGCGCTGCTGACCGCCGTTCGCATGACCAGCGCCGCCGCCGAGCGGGAAACCCGCCGGGTCATGCGGGACCTCGGTTTCAACCTCCGAATCGTCGCAAAGGAAACCGATCCCGCGCAGTTTTGGCGGGACGGCTTCCCGGAGCGTACGCTGCCGGAGGACAGCGTCCGCCGCCTCGCAGCACAACACGGAGTCTTTCTCACATTCAACCACCTCACCCCGGTGCTGGAGCGACGCCACGTCGTGGACGGTCGCGAGGTCCTCCTCACCGGGCTCGGGCCTTCGGTGGTCGGTCCGGGGGAGGGGAAACAGCCCATGGGATTCCGGATCCCTGACGGACGGCTGCACCTCGGCGCCGCGGTGGCCGCATCGCTTGGCGTGGCCCGGGGCGGCGCCCTGACCCTTGGCGGACGCCCGTTCGCCGTGGACCGTGTGCTGACGGAGAGCGGCACAGAGGACGACATCCGCATCTTTGCCTCCCTTGCTGACGCGCAATCGTTGCTGGGTCTTCCCGGACAAATCAGCGAAATCAAGGCGGTGGACTGCCTCTGCCTGACCTCCGAACAGGATGCCCTTGGAGCGCTCCGTCGCGTGCTCGCGGAGATCCTGCCCGAGGCGGACGTCCTGCAGGTCCGCCATCTTGCCGATGCCCGAGCACGGCAGCGTCAGATGGCCACACGCCATGCGGCGTTCGCGGTTCCCCTTGCCGTCGGCGCCGCGGCGCTGTGGACCGGAGTATTCCTTGGGCTCAATGTCCGCGAGCGACGCGCGGAGATCGGCCTCTGGCGCGCGCTGGGTCGCAATTCCGCGGCCATTGCGTCCCTGTTCCTGGGGCGCGCCGCCCTGCTGGGCCTGATCGGGGCCGTGGCCGGGGTCGGCATCGGGACCGCGCTCGCCCTGCATTGGGGACCCCGTCTGTTTCCGGTGACCGCAGGGGCCATGGCACCCGATCCGGTCCTGATGGTCTGCATCGTTGTCCTGACGCCATGCGTCGCGGCGATCGCTGCGGTGTTTCCCGCCCTGCTGGCGGTGGCCCAGGATCCTGCGGAGTGCCTTCGAGCCGACTAGCCCGATGATCTCCTGCTCGCGATTGACCCGTGAATTCCGCGGCCCGGCCGGACCGGTTCGGGCCCTCGATGATGTGATGCTGGCTTGCGAACGCGGCGAGTCGCTCGTCATCCATGGCGCCAGCGGCTCCGGCAAGAGCACGCTGCTGCTGACCCTGGGCGGCCTGTTGCGACCGGATTCGGGGACGGTCGTGCTGAACGGCCAGGACCTGTATGCTCTGGACGGGCGTAAACGGGCGTTGGTTCGCGGACGCCAGATCGGATTCGTGTTTCAGCTTTTCCACCTTGTTCCCTACCTCAGCGTGCTGGAGAACGTCATGGAGGGGGGGACTGATCCTGGCGAGGCTTCACTGCGCCGACGGGCCTCCGCCCTGCTGGAGGAACTCGGCCTTGCCAACCGGAGCGCCCACCGGCCGTCCGAGCTGAGTGCCGGTGAGAAGCAGCGCACCGCGCTGGCGCGCGCCCTGGTCAAATCGCCGGCCGTCATCCTCGCCGACGAGCCGTCGGGGAACCTGGATCCCGACAACGCCGCCATGGTGTTCCGCCGGCTGGAGGCGTTCCGGGCGGCCGGGGGCACGGTGCTCACCGCGACCCATGGCCACGAGGCCGACGCCTTCGCGACCCGTATTTTCCAAATGAAGGGCGGCCGTCTCATGGCGGCCGACGCCAACGCCGTGATTGCATGACACCGCCCGCCACCCATCGCGCCGCACGCCTGCTGCCACTCCTCGCAATTCTCGCCTTCCGGCTCCCGGCCACGGACTGGCCAACGTACCGGGGCGACTATGCCCGCAGCGGCGTCAGCCCGGACCCGTTGCCGGCCACCCTGGACGAAGCGTGGGTCTGGCGCTCCCCCCAGCCGCCCCGTCCGGCGTGGCAGGGGGAAGCCAAGTGGGATGGCTGGAACAAGGTCTTCGACCTCAAGGCGCGCCAAACCTTCGACCACGCCTTCCATGCCGTGGTCGCCGGCGACCGCGTTGTGTTCGGATCCTCGGCCGACGACCAGGTGCGCTGTCTGGACGCCCGGACCGGACGCGAGCTGTGGACCTGCTTCACCGAGGCACCCGTGCGCCTGGCGCCAACGATTCACGACGGGAAGGTCTATGCGGGTTCCGATGACGGCCATGTGTACTGCCTCGACCTCGCCGATGGACGGCTGCTCTGGAGGGTGCTCGTGGCGCCGGAGGACCGGCGGATCCCGGGCAACGGCCGCCTGATCTCGACCTGGCCGGTGCGGACCTCGGTGGTCGTGCAGGACGGCCTGCTGTACACGACGGCCGGCATGTTCCCCTCCGAGGGCGTTCATCTGGTGGCGCTGGACGCCGCAACAGGCGCCGAACGGTGGCGTCAGGTCCAGACCGACCTCCCCGCCCAGGGCTACCTGCTGGCCTCCCGCACGCGGTTGTACGTGCCGGCCGGACGTGACAACCCGGCGATTTGCGACCTGAGTGACGGGCGAAGGATTCGTGTCGTCGAGGGTGCCGGGGGCACCTACGCGCTGTTGACGGGGGATCTGCTGGTGTTCGGACCCGGCAAGACCGGGCAGCTGGGAGCCGTCGAGGAGGGCCAGAGCGATCAACTGGCCACCTTCCAGGGAAATCACATGATTGTGACCGCGGACCGCTCCTACCTTCATTCGGACACCGAGCTGAGCGCCCTCGATCGTGCCCGCTATCTGGCCATGGCACGGGAGCGGAAGGCGTTGTCCACGCGTCAGTCGGAAATCACCAAACAGCTTCGCAAGCTTGGGAATGCCCCGGCCGCGGCCGCCGAGCGCGACCGGTTGAAGGAGGACCTCGCCGGCATCGGACGGGAGATTGACGCGCGGACGGCCGCGATGGAGTCGTGCATCTTGTGGAAGATCCCCTGCCGCTGGCCGGTTTCTCTGGTGCTGGCGGGCGAAACGCTGGTGGCCGGTGGTGAAACCGAGGTGGCGGCATTCCAGGTCTCGGACGGCAAGCGCCTCTGGATCCAGCCGATGGCGGGTACCGTCCACGGCATCGCCGCGGCCGAGGGCGCCCTGTACGTGAGCACCGACGCCGGCACCATCCATTGCCTCCGCGCCCCGTCGCAACGCGCCGACGTTCAGACCTCTGCTTCCCAACGCCCCTGACACGGTCTCCCCATGACATCCCTGGTCCCCTCCCCTCCCCGCCACACGCGGCCGTCTGCCTCGCGAGCCCCGGGCCTGCTGTTTTCCGCCGTCCTCGCCCTTTTGCTCCTCGTCCCCGCAAGGGCTGCCACCCCGGAGCCGGGACTGCTGGCCCGATGGCGGTTCAGTCCGGAGTGGAAGCAGGGTACCGACCTCAAGGCCATGACGGGCGGTCCGGGAATCCGCCTGACCGGCCCGATGCGTTTCACCGCGGACCCGCCGCCCGGCCGCCTCGAACTGGCAGGAACCGAACCCGACTTGGTGATCGCTCCGGACGCCTCACGGGCAATGTTGCCGGCGGAAGACTTCACCATCGAAGTCTGGGTCCGGGTGGACGAGCCGGTGGCGTCCGGGGGGATCGTCGGACTCCTGAATGACGACGGCGAACCACCGATCGGTTGGCGACTCGGCCATCGGGACCGCCAGTTTACATTCGTCCTGGGGATGCCGGGACTTCGACAACCGGTGGAGTTGACGGCGCCCAGCCCCTTCGATCTCCGCCGCTGGTATCAACTGGCAGCCACCCGGTCCGGCACCGATCTGCGCCTGTGGATCAATGGCGTCCCCGTCGCCACCGCCGTCGTTCCCGAGGGCAGGCTGCACTACCCTCCCGAGACCCCCTTCGAGGTGGGTGTCCGCCGGCGGGACACAGAGGTCGCTCGCCTGCGGGGCGCCCTTCACGAGATTTCCCTGTTTCAACGGGCGCTCACGCCGGACGAGCTGGGGGAACGCAGCCGCAGACGTCTGCCGGCATTCCCGGAACCCGCGCCACCCGCGCAATTGTTGCGGTTTGCCTATGGGCCTTTCGCAGACTGGCGCGACCGCCATACGGTCCTCGTCACCTGGGAGACCGACACGCCGATGCCCACCCGCTTCGAGCTCGAGAACGCCGGGACCGCCCGGTTTGAGGTCGGATCGGAGGTTCCCGTCAAGCGCCACGAGGCGCTGCTGACCGGACTTCAGCGCGACCGCGAATACCACTACCGCATCAATGCCCCGGACGCCTCCGGCATCCCGGTGCGGTCCCGACGCTATCTCCTGGACACCAGCTTCCATTACGCCCTCCCGGAATTCCCACCGTCCGCCGGTGCGAGCCCGGATGCCGGTGGCGTCTCCGCGGATGCGGAATGGATCCTGGATCAGACCGGAATCCGCGATGGGTATTGTCTCGTCGTTGGTGCCGTGGACGGCCGCCTCGCCGCGGCGCTTGCGGCGCAGAGCCACCTTCAAGTGGTCGTCGTGGATCCATCCGCCGACCGGATCGCGCGGGTCCGCCGCGAGCTCTCGGCGTCCGGGGCCTACGGCGTCCGGGTCAGCGCCCAGGTCATCCCCGGAGACTCCCTTCCCTTTGGAGAGCTGTTTGCCAATCTCATCGTCTCCGAAGCGGCACTGGCGACCGGCGAGCCCCCCCCGCTGCCAGCCGCGGAACTGCATCGCGTGCTGCGTCCGCAGGGCGGCACGCTGCTGGTCGGGTCGCGCGCGCCGCGGGAGACGGCGTGGAAGGCCTGGCGGGAGGCGGCCGCGAATGTCGCATCGCTGGACCAGCCACGGCCGGGCTGGGTGGCGATCCGCCGCGACCCACTGCCGGGGGCGGGCGAATGGAGTCATCAGTACGGCAGTGCGGACAACACCTCGACCAGCCTCGATGAACTCGTGGACGGGGACCTGCGGGTCGCCTGGTGGGGGAATCCCGGGCCGCGTCCGATGCCCGACCGTGGCAACCGGAATCCGGCGCCGCTCAGCGTGGGCGGACGGCTGTTCATCCAGGGCGACCGGATTCTGTTCGGCCTCGACGCCTACAACGGCACCATCCTGTGGTCGCTGTTCGCGCCCGAAGTCCGCCGCGCGAACGTGACCCGCGATTGCAGCAACATGGCGGCTGCGGGCGACCGGCTTTATGTGGCCCACGGCCGCTGGTGTCTGGCGCTGGACGGACAGTCGGGGGAACGCGTCCAGCGCTTCGCCGTCACGGGCGACGGCACGGAGGCCCGCCACGATTGGGGCTATGTGGCCGCGGTCGCCGGCCATCTGGTGGGCAGCCGGCAGCTCCGGGATGCCAACTACCTCGGGGATGACGGGGAGTGGTATGAAGACTTCGACACCCAGCAGACCAGCCGCGTGACCAGCGATCAGATCTTCTCGACGGATCCGGTGGGCGGGGCCCGTCGTTGGACGCACTCCGGGGGGGCCATCCTGAACTCCACCATCACCATCGCCGACGGCATGGTGCTGTTCCTTGAAAGCCGGGATCCCGCGGCGGTGGCCCAGGCGGGTGCCCGGCTCCCGCACGAGCGCCTCACGGACCAGGTGCTGGTGGCGCTCGATCTGGAGACCGGAAAACCGCTTTGGGAAAAGTCACACGATTTTGGGGCCTGCGAGTTCATGACGTACCTGGTGTACAGCCAGGGCACGGCGGTGGTCACCGGCACGGACCAGAACAAGAACTTCCACACGTTTGCCTTTGCCGCACCCTCCCCAGGACGCACCGGCGGCGACGACCTGGATTCCGCGATCCCCGGGCGCCTGCTGTGGGCGGATGCCCACAAGGAGGACAAGGGACACCACAGCGGCCACCTGCAGCATCCGCTGGTGATTGACGACGTGTTCTACTCCGACCAGCGGGCCTTCGATTTGCGGAGCGGCAGGCTGTTGCGCACGGACCTTCCCGAGCGTCGTGGCTGCGGGGTGATGTCGGCCTCGCGCCGGGCGGTGTTTTTCCGCCACTATTTCCACGGCGTCTGGGACCTCGCCTCCGACCGCCGTTCGCAGTTCTCGGGGATCCGAACCGGCTGCTGGCTCGGGTTGATCCCCGCCGGGGGCCTCCTGCTGGCCCCTGAGAGCAGCGCCGGCTGCTCCTGCACCCACGCGATCCAGACCTCGGTCGGCTTCCTGCCGCGCGCCATGTCGCGCCGCTAGGCCCCTTTTCCCTTCAAAACATGCCCGCCTGTTCCCGCACTCCCTTCACCGTCAACCACCGCACCTACACCCCCCCGGGCCGCCCGGCGGTCGCCATCTGTCTGGATGGTTCCGCGGACGAATATCTCGACGCCGCGATGGTGCGCGGCCGGATGCCCCATCTCGCCCGGATGAGCAGCCATGGCTGGCGCGGTTTCGCCCGTGGGGCGATGCCCAGCTTCACCAATGTCAACAACACCTCCATCGTCACCGGTGTGCCGCCTTCGGTGCACGGCATTGGTGGCAATTTCTTCTACGACGCCGCCCGGGATGCCGAAGTGATGATGAACTCCGCGTCCTTTCTCCGGGCGGACACCCTGTTTCCCGCCGCCCAGCATGCCGGCCGGCGGGTGGCGGTCGTCACGGCCAAGGAAAAGCTCCGCGACATTTTTGCCCACGGACTGATCGCCGAAGGCGGCATCGCTTTTTCCTCGGAGAAGGCGGGGCAGGCGCGGCCGGAGACGCACGGCATCGGCGATGTGGAGGGGCTGGTGGGGGAGACGCCGGCCATCTACAGCGGCGAGGCCTCCCTCTATGTGCTCCGTGCGGGCGTGCGGCTCCTGGCGGCCGGGCGCGCCGACCTGCTGTACCTGTCCACCACCGACTACATGCAGCACAAATATGCACCGGAGGACCCGGAGGTGCTCGCCTTCTATGCGGCGATTGATGAAGAACTCGGCGCGCTGCTCGCCAACGACGCCATCGTGGCCCTCACGGCCGACCACGGCATGAACGCCAAGCAGCTTCCGGACGGCTCTCCCAACGTCGTCTACCTCGAATCGGAGCTGACAGCGCATTTCGGTCCCGGATTCCGCGTCATCCTCCCGATCACCGATCCGTACGTGGTGCACCACGGCGCCCTCGGCTCCTTCGCGCAAGTGCACCTTCCGCCCAATACCAGCGCGGAGCGGACCGTGGAGATCCATGGCTGGTTGCAGGCGCGCGAGGGGATCACCGAGGTGCATCCCAGGGCGGTGGCCGCCCGCCTGATGGAACTTCCAGCCGACCGCATAGGCGACCTTGTGGTGTGCGCGGGGCGCCACGTCGTGCTGGGGCGGACTCCGGCCCACCATGACCTCAAGGCGCTCGAGGGTGGCCTGCGCTCGCATGGTGGCCGCTATGAGGAAATGGTGCCGCTGGTCTTGAGTGAACCCCTCACCGCCCGGCACCGTGCGCTGGCGCAGGGTGATCCGCGGAACTTCGATCTCTTCGACTTCCTCCTCAACGGCACCGCCGGCTGACGGAACCTCAACCCAGGCCTGCCGGAAGGACCCGGACCGGCGCCTCGGAGGACGCTCCGGTCGTCATCCGGGAGTCCATTGCCCCCCGGGGCATCCGGAGCATGAACTCGGTTCCCAGCGAACCCGACTCGACCAGTTCCAGTTGCGCGGCCAGGCAGCGTGCCAGCTGCTGGCTGAGCGCCAGGCCCAGGCCGGTGCCGCCCTCCTTCGTCGTGGCCACCGGGCTGAACAGATTCCGCCGGACACGTTCCGGCAGGCCTGTGCCCTCGTCCCGAACCCGGAACACAAGATCCCCGGACTCCTCATCGGCTCGAACGCGAACACAACCCCCCTCCGCGCAGGCCTGGACAGCGTTGCGCACGAGATTCTCGAGGATGAGGAGGGCGATGTTGGCGTCCCGGTTGGGCAGCGGACGGACGGCATTGCAGGCGATCGCCAGCGTCACCGAGGCCTCCCGTGCATATGGCCGCTCGCGACGCGCCAGCTGGTCCAGCACCTCCCGGGGGGCGATCTCGTACTGGATCATCCCGGACTCCTCCCGCAGCACCCCCGTGACCGCGTCAATCATCGCACGCATCCGCTGCGCCGTCTGAGCCGCCTCCGACCAGTCACCCATCGTCTCGGCCGATGCCGGATCGGATGCGGACGCCACGAACTGTTGCAGGCCAGCCAGGGGATTCTTCAGCCCGTGGATCAGGTGCGCGGTTACGGCTCCCACCGCCGCGGTCTTGGCGGCAAGCGTCAGCTCCCGATTGGCGCCCACCAGATGACGCTGGGTCTCGACCAGCCGGTGAAACACGAATGCCAGGGCCACCGTCATGGCGGCTCCGGCCAGCAGGAAGGCCGTGAGTGCCTGCCAGCCCAGGGTGCGATCCAGGGCGGCGTACTCCTTGGCCAGGTCGGAACCATCCAGGACAAACCGCGCATACCCGACGAGGGGTCCCTGTCGCGGAGGCACCCGAAGCAGCACCTCCAACACCGGTTCATCGCCTCCAATGCGCCCGGCCAGCAGGGCGGCCAGCGAGTCGGTTTCCAGCTCGGAGGATTTTCCGAAACGGCTCACGGGCTCCCCGTCCGCCAGGGAGGGCAGCACCGAAGGCGGCAGGTCCGGCTCATCTCCAAACAGGCTGAGCGCCGCGATGAAGAATCCGTTGGTGTCATGAAGACTGATGGAACGGATGCCGGGGATGTCGGGCTGATCGGCGGCCTCCAGGAGCGCCACCAGATCGTCGGACGTCGCAGAGCTCGCCGTCAGAAACCGCTCATTGAGCAGGCCGGACACCAGGGCCACATCGCGACGCGCCAGTTGCGCCCGGAACTCGGAGCGGAGGAAGCCGTGGGTGAGGAGGACCGCTCCGGCGAGCAGCCCGAGCGCCAGCACGATGCCCGCCACCGGCAGCGACCGCGATGACAGCGCCACCTTCAGCCACCCCCTCCATGGCTCAGGGGGACGGCGGCACCGCCTCCGTCCCGGTACCGGGCAACATCTGCAATTTCCCGTGGTGGACCCATCATTCCGGGACACCCACCTAGAACTCGAATTCGAATCCCGTGGACGCGACTTTCGCGTTGTAGGTGTCTTGGGGAATGTTGGCGACGGAGTCGTCCCAGGTAAAGCGAACGAGCCACCGGATTCTCCGGTTCACCTCAAATCCCATCTCCAGCCCCAGGTTGTATTCCTGGCGCTCGCGCAGATCGGTCTCCTCGGGTGCCTTCGTCTGTTCAATGTAGTCGTACCACTGGACTCCGCCCTCGACCATCACGCGCCAACGTCCCCGGCGGAACTGGACCGATCCACCCACCCGGTAGCGGTTGTAGTCGTAGTAGCCGAGTCCGTTGTCCCGCGCCGCGATGAACCCGCTGAACACGGTGGTGCGCCACTGGCGGTCCCTGCCCCAGAAATGCTGCCAGCGGCCGTTCACGCTGTTGTATCGGAGCCGCTCCAGGGTCCCAGGGATGATCTCCCCCCCCGGAGTCAGCAGTGGCGAGCTGTCATATGGCCTCCAAACCCACGAATACCCGAGCGACACGGTGGAGTCCCGCCCGAGCTGTCGCGTCAGGAGCAACTGGGATCCGACCTCAAAGAATCCGTCGGCCGGCTCGGAAAACCCCTGCCGCATCAACGGAACCTCCAGGGTCAGCACCCAGTTGGTCCCCAGCCGCGCGGAAAACTCCGGGCGCAGGATCACGGTCTGTCCGGTCACCTGGGCGGTGCCGACGCCGGTGTCGAAGTTCGACAGGTCCAGAACCTGGTTGAGATACATCCATGTGAGATTGCCACCGGCACTCCACCAGGTGGGGGATTCGTGCTCGAACCGGAACTGCGACAGGAAGTTCTGCTGACCCGGGACCTCCTCGACGTTGAAGTAGCGCCGGTCGTCGCCGCTGAGGAACACATACACGCTGTTGTTGTCGGTGGGGGCCCGGATCAGCATCAGGTCGCCACCGTACTCGAAAAACGGCGCGGGCTGCCGGAACTCCTCAAGGTAGGCCAGTGACGGATTGCTGTTGAAGCCGCCGGAGGTCCGGATGGAGAGGGAGGCGTCCCAAAGACCGAAGGGCGACATTTCCGCCATCTGCACCGGGAACTTGAACTCGCCGGCGTTTGCCGACAGCAACCCGGACACCGGCACGCAGACCAGCGCGAGCACCGAGGGTCGGATCCTGAGTTTGCGGCTCAATCGGAAGGAAGGCGCCGAACTCTGCGGAGCCCTTCCCCCGGGTGTCAAACAAACCGGGCCGGACCTCCAGACGACCCCAACGACGCGTCCGGGCTACGACGGCCGCCACCCGGTCGGCCAACTCGCAGGGAGACAGAGGATTACCCCGCAAGGATTCCTCAGCGACCGCCGCGCAGGCGCCCCCCACGCTCGGTCAGGCCGTCGTCAATGGGACGCGAATTGCCGATGCTCTTCTGCAACTCCTTGATCCGTTCCTTCAGTTCGGCACGCAACTGGCGGGTCTGCTGGAGAAATTCAGCGCGATTCTCCTTCAACTGTTCCTTGAGGCGGTCCCGCTCCCCCTGGGTGGCGGTCTCCGCCCGCTTTGAGATCTCCTTTTGACGTTCCACATAGGACTGCGCCCGGCTTTTGAACTCGGCCGCAAGTCCCTTGACCGTTTCCGGCAACTCCACGTCGGTGGGCAGGCGGATCTCGGGAATGTCCTGTTTTCCGGGCGCCTCCGCCGCCGCCACCCGGGCCTCCGGCTTGCCTGCAGCCGGCACGGCATCCGCAGCGTGCAACGCACGGGCGGCCAGCAGCCCCACAACCAACAAGGCCGTTTTCAAGTGCGCGACAAGCTTCATGTTTTCCCGACCATCCTCCGACCGGGAAGATGGATGTTGGGAACGACCGTGAACGATCATCCGGAATTCAATGGAGCTTGCGCGGTGCCAAGATTCGATGGACCGGCCCTTTTGTTATCCAACCCAATAAATCTGAGGAGTTTCCGGGCACGAACCGTCCAACTCAGGCGTTGGGGCTCCCCAAAAATCAGGGTGAAGCACCTCGATTCGCCTCCGGCTGGGGAACTGCCCCCATTTCGTCCACGGACCGTGACTCTCCCGCCTTGGTGCCGTCCTTCCAGCCCCCCAGCCGGTAACGCAAATAGTCCCTCGAAACCCCCAGCTTCCGCGCCGCCTTGGAGACGTTGCCCTGTGTTTCGGCAAGTGCATGCTCGATCAGGCGGAGAATGGCCTCCTCCAGGGAGAACCCCGACTCCGGGAACCGGTACGACACGTTGAACCAGTCCGCGGCCGGCGCGCTTGCGTCTGCGGACGCCGCCATCCCCCCGGAACGACTCTCGGGCGGATGCCCGACGGCGCCGATCAGTTGATCCAGGTTCAGCCCATCGCCGTCCTCGAACACCAGTGCCCGCTCCAGTTCATGCGCCAGCTCCCTCACATTTCCGGGCCACCCGTAACCCATCACCCGGCGCCGCCCCAGGTCGGAGAGGCCGCGTGTTGGCAGCCGGTGCCGGCGGCTCAGACGCGCCAGAAGCGCATCGGCCAGCTCAAGAATGTCCTCTCCACGGTCGCGCAGCGGCGTCAGGACCACGCGGAACAGGTCGAGGCGGTGGAAGAGATCTTCGCGAAACCGTCCCTCACGGACCAGTTCCCGGAGGTCGCGGTTCACCGCGGCGATCACCCGCACGTCCACCGGAATGTCGCGATTCCCCCCCACGCGCCGGACCCGACGATCTTCCAGGACCGTGAGCAACTTGGCCTGCAACGGGAGGCTCAACGAGGCCATCTCGTCGAGAAACAGGGTCCCGCCGTTGGCCGCTTCAAAGAGTCCCATCCGGGCGCTCCGGGCGTCGGTGAACGCCCCCTTTTCGTGACCAAACAATTCCGACTCGGCCAGACTCTCGGGGATGGCGGCACAATTGGCCTCGATCAGCGGCGCAGAGGTCCGCGGACCCTGCCCATGGATCCACCGGGCAATCGTGGTCTTGCCGGTCCCGGTTTCTCCCTGGATCAACACCGGTGACGGGGTGGCCCCACCCTCGTGCAGGCGCCGATCGGCGGTGAGGATCCGTTGGAGCTGTCCTTCGAGCCCCGCCAACGAGGCCCCGAAGAAAAACGAGGAGATCGGGGCATCCGCCCGCCGGTGCTCCGCCGCCCGGACCGCCTGGCGCTGCTGCCGCGCACGCGCCAGACTCAGGGCCAGGGCTTCGGGTTCGAAGGGCTTGGTGAGGTAATCCAGGGCGCCCAGCTTCATGGCCGCCACGGCCCCCTCGACCGCCCCCATGGCGGTCATCATGATGACCCCGGTTCCGGAGCCAAAAACCCCCTCCCCCAGCAGGTCGGTTCCGGAGCCATCCGGCAGATTCACGTCCACCAGCGCGAAGTCGAACCCCAAGTCCCGCACCAGCTGGCGCGCCGACGCCACCGAGTCCGCCTGGGCCACGTCGGCACCCAGGCGCTCCAGCGTGGCTGCGATATGCCGCCGCAGCAGCGGCTCGTCATCCACAACCAGGATGTGGAAACCGGTCAGTGCGTCCGAAGGCATCGGCGGATCGTGCCGGGAGCCCGGCGCATTGGCGAGCCGGATGCACACAACCCTGCGTCGCCTTCGGACGGAACCGCTGGTGTGGCCGGAGGCCGGCCGGGTGCGATTGCTTCCAGCCGCGGTGCCACACCACTGTCGCGCCAGAAACCCGGCTTGATATGGGTTGCCGCTCCGCAACGTTTGGGCACCCACATCGCGAAGACGACGATTGAACACCTGCAACCCGCTGCTCAAAATGGACTGAAATTCTCGGGCAAGGCCGGACGCTTCAGCGATGCGCACCCGGAAGTCAGGGATTGAGCATCCGGATGACCTCCCCGTGCAGACCGGGGGCACAGGCGACGGCGGAAAGCGGACCCTCTCCGAGAACCGGGCCACCCTGCCAGTTGGTGATCTTCCCGCCGGCTCCCTCGATGCAGGGGATCAGCGGGAGCAGGTCCCAGGCGTTCATGACCGGGTCCACCATGATGTCCGCCCAACCCGCGGCAACCAGCAGATAGCCATAGCCGTCGCCAAATGTCCGGTAGAGCGCCGTGCGATCGGCAAGGGTGGCGAACGCGGCGCCGTTCTGGTAGCGCGCCGGGAACGCCGGGTCGGTGGTCAGCAGGGTCGCCTCGGAAAGGGTGCCGGTGGTGCGAACGCGCACCGGACGCCCGTTGAGCGTCGTGGAGCGTCCGTCTCCAATCATCAACTGACGCAGCACCGGCTGCTGGATGGCCCCCAACACCGGACGCCCCCGGTGCACGAGTCCGATCAGGGTCACAAAGAGCGGCACTGCCGTGACAAACGACCGGGTGCCATCAATGGGATCGAGAACCCAGACGAACTCCGCATCCTCCCGCACCGTGCCGAACTCCTCCCCGATGATCCCGTGGTCCGGGAAGCGTTGCTCGATGATCTCGCGCATCACGTGTTCCGCACCCCGGTCGGCCTGCGTGACGGGTGAGGCGTCAGACTTGAGCTCGACCCCGAGGTCCAGCCGGCCAAAATACGGCAAAATGACCTCGCTGCTGGCGGCGGCGAGGTCCCGGATGCAGGCAAGGTACGGCTCCAAATTCATTGGCACCAAGCCAACCAGCACGCGATCCCAATGCCCAGTCCGGATCCCGGCCCCGTGGCGCCCGCCGGCAACCCCTCCGACCCGCGGCTTGTTTAACCCCGACCCCATTGGCTAGGGTGGCCCCCTGACATGGAACCTGGAGACTTCGCCGGCTTTGACCCTGCAGCGGCGCAGCAGTTCCTGAGGGAGCTGCCGCCGGAGACCCGCCGGCGCGGCGAGCAGCTGCATGCCGACGGCATCGTTCAGGACCTCCGGTGTGTGCGTCCCGGCGAGGAGTACGTGGCCGACATCCAGGACGGCACCCTCCTCCAAACCACGCTGTCCTTCGACCGCGACACCGCAGCCTGGTGGGAAGCCTGCTCCTGTACCGCGGGCGGCGGATGCGAACATGCCGCCGGCATGATGCTGTCGCTGCTGGCGGAACACAGCGCGACGTCCGCCCGCTCGCTGAGTGCAGGCCGCAAGAGGCGACGAACGGAGGAGCGCCCGACAGCCTCCGGGGTGTTGTCACGTCACGTTGCCGAAGCCCTCGACCGTGCCCTCTCCCGGGCGGAGTCCGACTTCGTGCGCAAGGTCGAGGAGCGGTTTGCCCAACTGCGTGAAAAGCCGACCCTCACCGGGGACGATCTGGTCGCGCTCGGCATCCGCGCCACGGGCAACACCTGGGAGAAGCTGGACCTCTGGTCGTCGCCGCCCCGGGACGAACTGGAGTTCTGGCGCCACCTCGCCCTCGCCGCCGAGGAACGTGAACTGCCCTGGCCCGAATTCCTTCGGCCGGTCACCGACCTCACCGAACTGCGGGCCAGGGTCCAGGCCTGGCGCCGCAACCGCGACGTCGAACGTTGGAGAACGCTGCTCGGCAACCTGCAACTGGGCCCTGCCGAGGACGCGCGATCCGCCGACGAAGTCGAGCTGCGGTTGCGCTTGACCGAGTCCGAGGGGTTGATCGAATTCCGGAAGCCGGGAGCCCTCGAGTGGACCCCGATCAAACCCGGCAAATTCCGGGACTTTGACGAGAAGCACGGCGATCAGCTCGCCCCGGAAGTGGCACTGCTCTGGCAACCCCTCGCCCAGCGCGCCCGGTATGGCCATCCAGTCAATCTGGTGTACCACGACCAGCAGACCCGCCGCCTGCTGAACCGGCTCCTGCGGATGCCCGCCCTCGAACGTTTCCTGACCGGCACGGATGGGGGTCCGCTGGTGCGTCCGGAGGCACCCCTGCGATGGCAGTTGGATTCCGCAGTGGACGAGCGGGACGACTACCAGCTACGACTCGTGCAGCCGGACGGGGCACCCGCGCCAAGGATCCTGGGAGTGCTGCCGGGCCGGCCGACACTGTATCTGACCTCCGATGCCGTCTGGGCCGGTCCTCCCGTCGAGGACCACGTGCTCGACCCGGCGGCGGTGACCCTGATCCCCGCCCCCTCGCTGGAGACCGCACCGGGCGTCCGATTCCTGCACTATCTCGGGGTGCCACTGCCCGCCCGGCTTGCGGGCCGGGTGGAAACCGTGTCGCTGGAGCCGGTCATCCAGGGGGAGCTGCGAGCGATCGCCTTCGGCAACGACACCGAGTACGCGGTGATGGATGCGCTGGGCCTGGCACCGGACGCCCACTACACCGAGCGGTGGAACGGCACCGCCTGGCTGGAGGTCAAACCCGCCGAAAGCGGCGCCGATCCCGCGTCCGCCGCGAGACCCCAGACTGCGGAGCGTCTGGTCACCTTTGAACGCAACCGCCTGGCCGAGGTGCCGCGACTGATGGAGGCGGGTGGATTCAAATGGGATTTCGCGCGACAGCGCTGGCTCCTGCGGATCACCGCACGGTTTCCCGAGCAGTTCATGGCCTGGAAGGACCTGGTGCCGGAAAGCGTGCGGCTCGATCTGCGGGGCGAACTCGGATCCTTCTCGCAGGCCACCGTGGCGGGGCGTGTCCGGCTCGACGTGGCGGAAGCCGGGATGGATTGGTTCGACCTCAAGGTGGTCCTCGAGGTCACCGACACCCAGCTGACATCCGAGGAGGTGAAGGTGCTCCTGGATGCCCGCGGAAAATGGGTCCGCCTCGGAACCAAGGGATGGCGCAAGCTGGAGTTCAAGCTCTCGCCGGAGGAGGACCTGCAACTGGCGCGCCTCGGCATCAATCCCCACGAACTGACGAGCGAACCGCAGCGCTTCCACACGCTCCAGCTCGCCGATGCCGCCGCGCGATCCTTCGTCACCCCGGAAAAATACGAACTCATCCGACGCCGCGCGGCGGAAATCCAGGCCCGCGTCACCCCCGAGGTGCCCGTTGCCCTGCACGCCGAGCTGCGTCCCTACCAGCGGGAGGGCTTCCACTTCCTCTGCTACCTCGCGACCAACGGATTCGGCGGCATCCTGGCCGATGACATGGGGCTGGGCAAGACGCTGCAAACACTCGCCTGGCTGACCTGGCTGCGCTCCGGGGAAGCCGGGGAGACGATCTCCGCCGAACCGCCCGTTCCCGCTCCAGCCCGGGCCGGCGGCCGTCGCCGGCCAGGCGCCCCGGGCCCGGCAACTGCCGCATCCCAAGCCGCAGGCAACGCGGGGCCGGTGCTGGTGGTGTGTCCAAAATCCGTGACCGACAACTGGCGGGCGGAAACCGCCAGGTTCGCGCCGCACCTGCGCGTCAGCGTCTGGCGCAGCGAGCAGGTCAAGGACCTGGCAGCACTGGTGACCCAGGCCGACATCCACATCATCAACTACAACCAGCTCCGAATGCTCGGCGAGGACCTGGGCCGCATCGCCTTCCACGCCGTGATTCTGGACGAGGGCCAGTACATCAAGAACCCCTCGAGCATCACCGCACAAATCGCACGCGGCCTGCGGGCACGGCACCGTCTGGTCCTCTCGGGCACCCCGATCGAAAACCGCCTTCTGGACCTGTGGAGCCTCATGAGTTTTGCGATGCCTGGAGCCCTGGGGAGCCGGTCGGATTTTGCACGCCTGTTCGACACCAAGGGCGACACACTGACCCGCCAGCGACTGGCCGCCCGTGTGCGCCCGTTCCTGCTGCGGCGCACCAAAGCCCAGGTGGCCCGCGATCTGCCGGACCGCATCGAGGAGGACCTGTTCTGCGAACTCGAGGGGGAACAGCGAACCCTCTACCGCGCGGAGCTGAAACGGGCGCAGGCCATGCTGCTGCGGGTGACCACGCCGGCCGCGCTGGCCAAACACCGTTTCAACTTCCTCACCTCCCTGCTCCGGCTGCGCCAGATCTGCTGCCATCCGCGTCTGGCCAAGCCCGACTCCGAGGCCGAGAGCGCCAAGACGGAGGCCCTGCTGGAAACGCTGGAGCCCCTCATGGAGGAGGGGCAGAAGGTCCTCGTGTTCTCCCAGTTCGTTGAGATGCTGGATCTGCTCCGTGAGGCCATCGCGGCGCGGGGCTGGAGCACCTACTACCTGGTGGGCGGGACGGAAAAGCGCGGGGATCTGGTCCGGCAGTTTCAGGCGCACGACGGCGCCGCCGTCTTCCTCATCTCGCTGAAGGCCGGCGGCTTCGGACTCAACCTGACCGCGGCGAGCTACGTGGTTCTGTTCGACCCCTGGTGGAACCCGGCGGTGGAGGCCCAGGCCATTGACCGCAGCCATCGCATCGGTCAGGCGCAAAAGGTCATCGCCTACCGCCTGCTCATCAAGGATTCGGTTGAGGAGAAGATCCGGGCCCTGCAACGCCAGAAATCACGCCTCGCCGGCGACATCCTGGGCGAGGAGACCTTCGCGCAGAACCTGACGCTGGATGACCTCCAATTCCTGCTGACCGACTGACCCGGCGACCGGGTCGGGCTCCCGGCACGCGCGTCATCCCGCGCGATGCGCCCGTGGCGCCACGCCCGTCAGAAGTCGGGGAAGGTTCCTTGACCGCGCGGCCCGGGACGATTCCATCCCCGGCATGCCAAGAAGCACTTGGATCATTGCCGCGTTCCTCTCGGTGATCGCCGTGGCTGCGGTGGGCGTCCTGCAGCTGCGCAACGCCGCGGCGGCCCGCCAGCGCGCCGAGGAGTCCGCAAAGGTGGCCCGGCAGGAGTTCGCCGCAGCCGAGGAGGCCCGCGCCCTCCAGGCCGCGGAGCTCCAGGTCGCGCAATCCCGGGTCGCTGAACTGGAGGAGGCCGTCGCGAAGGTCGAGCAGGCGCAGTCCGGCCTCGAGCAACAGCTTCGCACGGAACTGGAGTCCCGTGAGATCACGATCTCCGAGCTGCGGGGACGCCTCACGGTCAACATCCTGGACCGGGTGCTCTTCGACTCGGGCGAAGCCCGCCTCAAGCCCGAGGGCGAAGCGGTGCTGCGAAAGGTCGCAGAAGTGCTCACCCAGTTTCCGGAACGTGCCGTTCAGGTGGTCGGCCATACCGACACGGCGCCCATCCGGGGTCGCACCGCGGAAGGGTATGCGGACAACTGGTCCCTTTCAGCCGGACGCGCGGTCGCGGCGGTCCGCTTTCTTTCGGAGTCCGCCGGTGTGAGCCCGAAGCGACTGAGCGCCGTGGGATGCGGGGAATTCCATCCCGTGGACACCAACGACACGGTGGAGGGACGGGCACGCAACCGCCGGATTGCGGTGGTGGTGCTCCCCCAGGAATTTGCGGCGCCCGACGTCCGGGAAACACCAGTCCCTCCTCCGGCCGACACCATTCCGCATCCCGCGCAGACGCCGGAGTTTTGAACGGAGCGCCATCGGGGATGGATTCGCGGGCGACGGATCCCTCCGCCGCATCTTCCGGCAAAAATGCCCTTGCGCCCGCGACCCCGCGGTTCATTTTGCTCCTGCACCAAGGCCGGGCTCCCCCCCGGCTCCGCACGTCTCCCTCTTTTTGGTCCGCGCGGCCTCCGTCGAATTCCGTGGGTACGGAAACGGAACCGCCAGACGTTCCACCATTTTTCAACACATGCCTCGTGCCACCAAAGATCCGTCGGCTCCCAAAAAGCCACGGACTCCACGAAAGAAACCAAGCCTGATGGACAGCGACGATGAGACGCCCAAGGCGGTCTCTCCCGCCGCCGAAACGGAAATCGGGGTTCCCGGCCCGCTGGCGCCACTGGCGCCGCCCGCCTTTTCCAGCCGGACCCCGGCACCGGGATCCGAATCCTCCGGACCCGCTCCCGGCGACGATGCGGAACCTGAAGCGGCGCCACCCGCGGCGTTTTTCGAACCCAGGACCCTGCAGTTGCACCAGCTGCAGCCGATGCCGATCACCCGGCTCAGCGAGCTGGCGAAGGAGTTCGGCATCGAGAATTACGGCACGCTCAAGCGGCAGGAGATCATCTTCCAGATCGTCCAACGTAATTTGCAGGCCGGCGGGACCATCTACACCCGGGGCACCCTGGAAGTCATGCCCGAGGGATTCGGCTTCCTCCGGTCCGCCGCGTTCAACTACCTGCCCTGCCCCGAAGACATCTATGTCTCGCCCTCGCAGATCCGCCGGTTCGATCTTCAGAGCGGCGACGACATCGAGGGCCAGGTTCGCCCCCCCAAGGACAAGGAAAAATTCTACGCGCTGCTCCGCGTTGAGAAGGTTGCCGGCAACGACCCCGACGTCGCCAAGGAGAAGACCCTCTTCGAGAACCTGACACCGCTGTTCCCGAACCAGCGCGTCATCCTTGAAACCACCGGTGAGGAGCTCAACACCCGGGTCGTGGACCTCGTCTGCCCCGTCGGCAAAGGCACCCGGGGCCTCATCGTAGCCCCCCCCCGCACGGGCAAGACCGTGCTGATGCAGAAACTGGCCAATGCCGTCCTCAAAAACAGTCCCGACATCTACCTGATCATCCTGCTCATTGACGAGCGCCCGGAGGAGGTCACAGACATGGAGCGCACGTGCCGGGGCGCCGAGGTGGTCAGCTCCACCTTTGACGAACCACCGGAGCGTCACGTCCAGGTCGCCGAGATGGTCATCGAAAAGGCCAAGCGCATGGTCGAACACAAGCGGGATGTCATGATCCTTCTGGATTCCATCACGCGCCTGGCCCGCGCCTACAACACCGTCCAGCCCCACTCGGGCAAGATTCTGTCCGGTGGTGTGGATGCCAACGCCCTCCACAAGCCCAAGCGCTTCTTCGGCGCGGCGCGAAACATCGAGGAGGGCGGATCGCTGACCATCATGGCGACGGCGCTCGTGGACACCGGCAGCCGCATGGATGAGGTGATCTTTGAGGAGTTCAAGGGCACCGGAAACATGGAGATCCACCTCGACCGCGCCTTGGTGGACCGGCGGATCTTCCCGACGATCAACATCGAGCGTTCCGGAACCCGCAAGGAGGAGCTGCTGTATCACCCCGACGAGTACTCGCGCATCGCCGTGCTGCGGCGGGCGCTGGTCGGCGTTCCTCCCGTCGAGGCCATGGACCTCCTGCTGACGAAGCTCAAAAAGACGCCGAACAACATCATGTTCCTGCTCTCCATGGGCGCCCAGGCCCGGTAGGCGGCCGGCTGCGCCGCGGGCCCGGTGCGACGTCACCGCCCCTCCCCGGAGCCCCGCTCCCTCGCCATCCACCCGGCCGGTTCGCCAACGCCGGGTGGATGGTCCTTTGCAGGTCCACCGGCATTCCACACGCCGGAATTGGACCCACCCCCGAAATCGGCGCCTCCAAATTTGTACACCAGCCAGGAATCGCTTGACGCCTACTTTGATTTCTGTTTGATATCACTTAAATATTTAAACGAAATCTAAACGATTCAAGACCATGAACCCCGAACTCCCTGCCCCATCCAACGAGGAAACTCCCGGCCGCGCGGTTTCCGGCTGGCCCATGTTGTTGCTGAACCTGGCCTTCATGGGGGGGGCAATCGCCCTGATTGTCCGGGCCATCATCGGGGCCAACCGGGACGAATCCTTTGTCGCGCTCCTTGTGATCGGATTACTGGGTCTGGCCCTCACCATCGTTGTCTGGGCCGGCTTTTTCACCCTGCAACCCAACGAGTCCAGAGTTCTGATTCTCTTTGGAGCCTACCGCGGAACCATCCGTCGCAGCGGGTTCCACTGGACCAATCCCTTCTATTCCCGGCACGCAAAGATCTCCCTGCGCCGGCGCAACCTGAACGGCGAGCGCCTCAAGGTGAACGACAAGCGGGGCAATCCGATTGAAATCGCAGCCGTCGTGGTCTGGAGGGTGCGCGACACCGCCCAGGCGGCCTTTGATGTGCAGGACTACGAGAACTACGTGGAAGTCCAGAGCGAATCCGCCGTGCGACATCTGGCCTCCCGCTACGCGTACGACCACGGCGAGGACGATGAATTCACCCTCCGCGCCGGCGGCGACGAGGTGAACGCGGCACTGACCGGGGAGTTGCAGGAGCGGCTGGCGCTGGCCGGCGTCCAGGTGGACGAGGCGCGCATCACCCACCTGGCCTACGCGCCGGAAATCGCCCAGGCCATGCTGCGCCGCCAGCAGGCCGAGGCCGTGATCGCTGCCCGGACAAAAATCGTGCAGGGCGCCGTCAGCATGGTCGAAATGGCGCTGAACGAACTCGGAGCCCGCGGCGTGGTGACGCTCGATCCCGAACGCAGGGCTTCCATGGTCAGCAACCTGCTCGTCGTGCTGTGCGGTGAGGCCGAGGTGAGCCCGGTCATCAACACCGGCACCCTCTATCACTGAGGCGGCGATGAAACGCTCCGCCTACGCAGCCCCCTGGGGACGCCGGGTCTGGTGGATCACGCTCGGCATGGTGGCCTTCGCCTCGACCGCGGCGGTGGCCCTGCCCCTGCTGGCCGGCCGTCCCGGAAATCGTGCCGCGCTCCTGCTGCCCGCCGCGGCCCCCTTCCTGATCGTCGCCGGCACCTCCCTGTTCGCCATCCGGCGATACGAAGTCTCCGACGACACCTTGATCGTCGTCCGCAGTTTCTGGGTCAACCAACTCCCGCTGGCCGGACTCGAAAGCCTCGCGGCGGACCCCAAGGCCTGCAAGGGAGCGTGGAAAACCATGGGGAACGACGGTCTCTTCGCCATGCACGGGCGCTTTCGCAGCCGGCGCCTCGGATCCTTTCAGGCGTTCGTCACCAATCCTGAAAATGGCGTGATCCTCCGGTGGTCCAACCGCACCGTCGTGGTCTCCCCGGAGCATCCAGCCCGGTTCGTCGTTGACATCGAACGCCGGCTTCGGCGCCTGAAGGAGGGCCGCTGATGGCCGCCGAGCCCCGCAAGGCATTCCTGTTGCGCATGGATCCCGGACTCTGGTCAGAGCTCGAGGCCTGGGCTCAGGAGGAGCTTCGATCAGTCAACGGCCAGATTGAGTTCGTTCTCAGGGATGCCGTCCTCCGCCGGAGGGCACGGCGTGGGTCGGAGGAGGGCGATCCACCGGATTTCGGCACGGTCCGGTGAAGGCCCCGCCTGGGTGGATCCAATCCCGGCTCACGGGGACCCGCGCGCCGCGCGGATGAAGGACTCGCGGAGTTCTGTCCACCGGGCGTCGAGGTCGCGGACCCGCCCCGGATCACGCACCGCCAGGTTCACCACCTCCCCACGGTCCACGGCAAGATCGTACAATTCCCACGGAACCCCTTCCCCCGAGGCCACAATCTTCCAGTCGCCAAGCCGCAGGGCCCGGTTCCCTTCATGTTGCCACCACAAAGGCTCGGGGCGATGACCGATGTCCGCCTTCAACTGCCCGATCAGGCTCCGGCCCGGACGCCGCGCCACCCCTTCGTCCACCCCTGCCGCTGCCTCTGACACTCCCGCCAACTCGAGGAGCGTGGGAACCACATCAATCACGTGCCCCGATCCACGCCGCAGTTCGCCCCTCCCCGGAATGCCCGCCGGCCAGCTGGCAATGAGCGGGGTCGCAATGCCCCCCTCATGAACCCAGGTCTTGTGCCGGCGAAACGGTGTGTTGGCGACGCCAGACCAGCCCGGTCCAAGGCAAAGATACGATCCCACAGATCCAGGCACGGCGGCCGGATCATGTCCGGCACCACGCACCATCAGCTCCGCGGAGGCCCCGTTGTCCGACAGAAACAACACAAGGGTATTGTCCCCCACCCCCAAGCGGTTCAGGAGCGCCATGAGCCGTCCGATCTCGAGGTCCATCCGCTCAATCATGGCGGCATGGATCGCCATCTTCTTCGCTTGAAACGCACGCTGTTGCGGTGACAGGGCGGTCCAGGGGATCGGAAGCCGGACCTCGGCCGCTCCGAGGGAGGCCAGGGACTCCGAAAAGTCATAAGGCGGCCCGATTCCTGCCTCCACTTCAGGAGGCTCGTGACCCACCAGACCGAGATCGCGGATCCGACGGGCCCGCGCCGCACGCAAGACGTCCCAGCCGGGTCCATAGCGATCCTGCACCCGGACGATATCCTCCGACGGCGCCTGCAGGGGAAAGTGAGGTGCCATGAAGGCCAGATACGCAAAGAAGGGTTGCCCCGGATGGCCGGTCACGTGGTCCTCCAGATACGTCGCCAGCCGGTCCACGATCGCCGTGGTGGTGTAGTAGCTCCGGCCCGGTTCAACCGGGGGCAACGGCCGGTCATCTTCGAAACGGATCAGCGGACCGAAGTAACGGTCATGATCCTCGATGCGGTACGAGCGGTCGAACCCGCCATCCCGGGAGCCACCATCGAGGTGCCACTTGCCGGCATGATAAGAGCGGTATCCGGCAGGACGCAAAAGCACGGGCAACAGGGGCGCCCAGGTGGGCCGCACCCCGCCGGGCCCGCTCCGAACTCCGGGAACGGTGTCCCGCCGGATCTGTTGGGCGTAATACCCGGTCAGCAGCGCCGCCCTCGACGGCCAGCACCGCGACGTGTTGTAAAATTGCGTGAATCGCAGCCCGCGCGCCGCCAGGGCGTCCAGATGGGGTGTCAGAATCTCCCCCCCGTAACAGCCGGTGTCCGAAAACCCGAGGTCGTCAGCCAGGATCAGCAGGATGTTGGGACGCGGCGACGCAGCCGCCAGGAACGAAGGCTCACCAGCCAGCGTCCACAGCACGATCATCGCCGTCAGCACCCGCATCACGGTTGGCTCCGTTCCGGCTCCCTGAGTTGCGCTCGTCCCCCCCGATGCCCGGCGTCATCAAGATCCACTTGGTCACTCCCCTCCGCGAGTTGCCGCTCCAGCCAGGGAGCCAGTTCCCTGGACCACAGCAGGGCATGCTCCCTCAATCCCGCTGCGGAAAAATGCACCCCCTGGCCGCCCGAATCCCGAAACGCGCCGGTCAACGCATCGGTGTCGGGACCCGCAATCGCCAACCCGTCATCGCAAATGACCCGCTGCGCCGCACGAATGTCCTCGGACCCGGGATCGTCCGGCGAATGATAGCTGGCCCGCGCCACAAACCACGGCACCCGCCAGCCCGCATCGTTTCGAGATTCAACGATGAGCTTCCGAAGATGCTCCAGGTAGTCCGCCCCGGCCAGGGTGCACGACGGGTCGGCCTGATTGGCGTCCGACTCCCCCTGATGCCACAGCACGGCACGGATTCCGAGGGGACCCGCCGTGCGGAGGCGTCCGGCCAGCACCTGATACAGGGCGCCATCCGATTCCCACAAGCCGTCTGCCCGTTGTCGCACGCGGGCCTTGACGGTCGGAGGATTCAAAAACCGGCGGTCCACAGGCAGCCACTCACGGACGCTGGTGCCACCCGCAGCGAGGGCGATCCAGCCGACGGGCACCCCGAAATGCTCGACCAGCAAATCGCCCAACGGCGGCAGGAAGCTGCCCCCGTTCCCGCTGGCACCCGGCTGGGGGTCCCAGGCCGGCCGCCACGTCCGTCCGTCATACGTTGCGACAAGCCCCGTGCGGGGTTGCAGCCGTTCCTCGCCATGATTGGCTGCGTTGGACTGTCCCGCCACGAGGAACACCTCGCCCACAGCCACATGTTCCACCCGGGCCACCGCCACCGCGGATGCCTCCCCGTCCCGGCGCACCCGGACTTCCAGCCCATACCAACCACCCGCCGGCGCCTCGAGGGATCCATGAAAGGTCCGCTGACCCGCCGTCAGCGGGGTCAAGAGTTGCCAGTCACCTCCCCCGGGCGCGCCCCGCAAGCGGGTCTCCACCACACCGGCATCCAACCCCGTCCCCAACGTGCCCGCCACTCGAATGGTTCCCGAGGCGCGCCGGACCCGCTGGTGAACCTGATAGTCCAACGGCGCCTCGAGGCGGACGCCCCCGGACGGTTCCGCCCATGTCCCCGCGGGCACCCCAAGGGACACCAGGACCCAGCGCAGGATCCTGGGGAGGCGAAGGGATCGTTTCATGGGGCACCATCCGCTCATCGGGACTTCTCCGCTTCCAGCGCCGCGACCAGTTCACGGGCGGACGCTTCAATCGCCTCCACGCCTGCCTGCCATTCGCCGCCCCTGCCTTGGGCAACCTCGGATTCCAAGTGGGCGCACAACGCCGCCAGGCGGCGCCCGCCGATGTTTCCGGCGATGCCCTTCAGGGTGTGCGCGGCGGCAAGCACCGCGGTAAAATCTCCCACGACCGCAGCCGACCGCAGGGCGTCCAGCCTCGGCCCGAGATCCGAGACAAACAAATCCACAAGCTCCGTCACCGGATCGGGCTGGCCGGGGGTCCGCAGCGGACGAAACCGGTCGAGCAGGGATGGATCGAGCACCGGCTCGGCGGGCTCGGGAACTTCGCCCGTCGCTGCCACTGGCGCCGGGGCACCATCGCGGGCACCTCGGGCCCGATGCAACGCCGCCCGCAGCAGTCCCTCATCCAGAGGCTTGGTGAGGAAATCGTCCATGCCGCAGGCCAGGCACCGCTCCCGGTCGCCGGCCATGGCATTGGCCGTGAGCGCCACGACATACAAAGGTCGGCCATTGCCCAACTCTCCGGCGCCTTCCAATCGTCTCAACTGGCGGGTCGTCTCATACCCATCGAGTTCCGGCATCTGGCAATCCATCAGCACCACGTCATAGTTCTCCCTGCGAACCGCCTCCAGGACCTGCCGACCATCGCCCGCCAGGTCCGTCACCTGCCCCAGCTTCTTCAACAGGCCGACGGCGACCTTCTGATTGACGAGATTGTCCTCCGCCAGCAGCACCCGAAGCGGCCGTTCCGCCCCGGCGCGCCCGGCCACCGCGGAGACGGTCCGCTCCTCGGATATCGCCAGCACATCCTCACCCCGAAGCAGCCGCCCGACCACCTCCCGGAGCCGGGCCTGCCGCACCGGTCGTGCCAGCGCTCCGGCACATCCAACAGCACGCAGCAATCCAGGATCGAGGCGCTGTCCGACGGGTGACATCAGAATCACCCTCAGGCCCTCAAGTCCGGGGCGCATGTGGGCGTCATGGACGAAGGTCAGGCCGTCCATGTCCGGCAGCTGAAGGTCGGCCAGCACGGCCACGTAGGGATCGCCGGCCGCGTGGGCCGACTCCAGGAGCAGCAGCGCCTCGTGGCCCGACGCCACCGCGTCGGCCCGGAAGCCGAAGCCCAACAAATCATATTGGAGCGACTCACGGGTGGCCGCATGCTCATCGGCCACCAGGAACCGGGGCGGGCCGCCGGTGGTCGCCGCCAGGGGGAGGCCCGCCGGAGGGGCCGCCGCCTCGACAATCCCCACCCGGACGCTGAAGCGGAAGCAGGATCCCCGGCCCTCCGCGCTTTCGAATCCGATGCGCCCCCCCATCCGCTCCACCAGTTGCTTGCTGATGGACAGGCCCAGTCCCGTGCCCCCGAATCGTCGGGTGGTGGACATGTCGGCCTGCTCGAAGGCCCCGAAGATCGTGCGCTTGGCGTGCTCGGGAATCCCGATGCCGGTATCGCGGATCGCCACCTCCAGCGTGACCTGGTCGCCCTCGCGGGACACCTCTTCGACGCGCACGGTCACCTCGCCCTGGAGGGTAAACTTGATCGCGTTGCCCAGGAGGTTGGTGAGGATCTGACGGAAGCGCGCCGAATCCCCCCGCACCTTGGCGGGCAGCCGGTGGTCCACCCACACCGCGAAGTCCAGTCCCTTGTGGTACGCACGCTCCGCGAGCAGCTCGGCAACATCCTCCACGGTCTCCCGCAAGGGAAAGTCTTCGGTCTGCAGCGAGATCTTTCCGGCCTCGATTTTCGAGAAGTCGAGCACATCATTGATGATCGTCAGCAGCGCCTCCGCGCTGTGCTGCACGGTCTCGGCATACTCGCGCTGTTCCGGCGTGAGGGGCGTCTCCAGGAGCGCCCGGGTCATGCCGATGATGCCGTTCATCGGCGTGCGAATCTCGTGGCTGGTGTTGGCCAGGAAGCGCGACTTGGCCTGCGCGCTCTGGAGGGCCGCGTCCCGCGCCGCTGCCAGCTCCGTGTTGGCCCGGCTCAGCTCCTCCTCGGCGCGCTTCCGGGCGGTGACATCCTCAACCGTCCCTTCGTAGCAGACCACGCGGCCCAGGGCGTCCCGCACCGCGCGGGCGTTCTCGGAAATCCAGATGATGCTGCCGTCCCGCCGGAAGATCTGGCTCTCGAAGCCGTCCAGCCGGTCCGAGCGCTGCAGGGCCTCCACAAACTGCTGCCGCCGGCCCGCCTGCAGGTAGAGTTCCCGGCCGATGTTGCGCCGGGACCGGATGAGCTCCTGCGGGGAATCAAAGCCATAGATCCGGGCGAGGGCCTGATTGGCACGGATGTACTGCCCATCGGGCGTCGTCTGGAAGATTCCCTCACCCGCGTTCTCCACGATGCTCCGGTAGTTGCTCTCGGCCTCGGCGAGCTTCTCCGCGGTGCGTTTCTCCCGGGTGACATCCCAGAAGATGCCCTGCAGTCCGACCGGCTGGCCCGCCGCGTCGAGGATGGGCGTCTTGATGACATGCACCCAGTGGGTCTCGCCGTCGGGCGTCACATGCGCCTCGGTGGTCTCGAAGGGCTCCCCGCTCGCCAGCACCCGCCGGTCATCCGCCTGGTATTGGGCGGCCAGTTCCTTGGGAAACAGGTCAAAATCCGTGCGTCCGATGATCTCCTCCACCGGTTTTTTCAATGTCGCGGCAAACCGCTTGTTGACGAAGGTGAAGCGGCCGTTGAGGTCCTTGCGCAGGATGTTCTGGGGCAGGCTCTCCACCAGCGCCTGATAGAAGGCCTCGGTCCGCCGCAGGGCCGCCTCCATGCGCCGCTGGGATTCCTCGGCGGAGGCCACCGAGGAGGCATGCTCCCGGTACTCCAATTGCAGCCGCACCTGGCGCGCAATGGTCTGCATGGCCGCCCGCTGGCTGGTCGTCAGCCGCCGTGGGGACCGGTCGAGCAGCACCAAGGCCCCAAGACCATCATTGACCGTGGATTCCAGGGGCAGCAGGGCCACCCATCGAAATCCGGTTCCCGTCAGCTCCGTTGGCTCGCGCACCTCCTGCCACTGACCGCTGTCCAGAAGCCGACGGCAAAGTCCGAGCAGCGCACCCTCATGCTCCTGCGAGAGACCATATTGCCCCTCGATCCGCAGTCCATCCTCCCCGGAAAGCACCACCAGGGAACCGGTCGCCAGCACCACCTGGGCCGCCAGATTGGCCAGGTCGTTCATCGGCCCGCCGGAAGGGCCCTCAAGTGCTCCGGCCGCGCCATCCATCAGCCGACTCTTTGCGGCGGGCATTCGGGTGTCAATCCACCCGGACCTCGATTTCCGAGGAGGGGTTCAGGACAAAAACCACGAAGTGGAGTGAAAAGTTCATGGATTGTTGATTGGGGGGATCGCCAGCGGTCCGGTCACCGGGATCCGGCACGGGCGCGGGCCCGCCGGCATCGGAGGAAATCGGCGATGAGCCGGACATGAAGAAGGTCCTTGCTGCGTCCAATGGCGCGCTTGCTTTGGACAATACGGCGGAGGTCCAACACATCCACCGACGCCCCCCGGAGCGTCATGGAATGGGTGTGCCGCCGTTCCGAAGCGAAGGGCCCAAGTCCGGTCACCCGATAAACGAAATTCACCGGTGTGCCGTCCGGGAGATAGACCACGGTGTTCGCTGCGATCGTGGCGCCCGCCTGCACCGCGATGTTCTGCACCCGCAGGTACTGGCGGGGCGGCAGATTGATCCAGAGGTCAATGTCCACCGTCGAGCCCATCACCCCTTGGGCGATCGCGGCCGACATGCCGATGAGGACGCATTCGACGCCTTCCCGTTGAAGGGCTTCCAGAAGCCGTTGGAACGTATCTGCTTCTCCCAGAGCGCCCACCGTTCCTCCGGAGTGGCCGCCAATCCGAGCGCGTGAAGGGACTTTTCCCCCTCGTCGAGGCCGCGCAGCGCGCGCAGGACGCGGGCGGCGCGAAGCGGCAGGGGATCGTTCGGACTTGAGCGGCTTCTTGCCATCGGGTACGGCCCAATCCTAGGAGGACCTCCCCGGCATGCAACGCCGCCGATCAACTCCGCCACTCCCAATCCACCGCAAATCCAGCGGGCGGGGCCGGAGTCCCACCGGTTCCGCCCCCCGCCCGCAATCCTTCTCAAATCGCAAATAGCGTGACAGGTGCATCACCGGCCAAAATTAGTGTTGACTACCTTGAACATTAGTGAAACAACGTCCCCATGGTTCGGACCCCGAAGACAACCCTCTCTCGAACAGTGCTGGGTACGCTCCTGCTCTGGGCGACGCACCTTGGATCGTACGTGTGGGGACAAAACCGCCCGATGACGCACTACTGGGTCAAGGCAACCGGTACCAACGGGGGGGGGGGAATGAATGTGACGCAAAGGTCTTCAGCCTGTCCGATCTCAACTGCAAATTGAGGCCCACGACGCAGTGCGGTGCCACTCCGGCGGAGGTAAGCGATCCACCCGACATTACATTCCCATTCCCGATGCGCCGATTGGGGCGGGAGAACCTCCGGTAACCCCAATCGCCACGGAAGTGACGGATCAGGGACTCCACCTCTCCTGGTCGCCCGGCGTGGCCACCTGGACCCTGGAGTCCACCGCAGAGCTGTCCGAAAACCCGGTCTCGGCACCCGTTCTCGCGGCGACCGGCTACGAGGCGCTGCTGGAAATCCCCGGGACCAGCCGGCATTTTCGCCTGAGAAAGCCTTGAAGTGAGGACTCGCGCCCATCGTCGCCGAACCGTCCGGGAAGGCCCCGTAACCGGGGCTTGGCGGCCACCGGCCATATCGGGTCCGAGGGTCGCATCGCCCGGAAACGCCGGACGTCGAGGATGGAGTGTCGGGATGATCCTGCTGTCTGCAATGCTACCCCTCCTGAAAGGATACTCCTTCGACTACGCCCCACCAATTTTGGAGTCCAGTCAGGAGGCCTCATTAGATTTTGGTGGTGAAGAACGAGTGTTTCACTATAGCATTATATCTCAACTGATTGACCCATTCGGCCAACCATATTATCGGATATCTTTGGTGTTTGCAAGCGAGGGGAGTGGGCGAGTGCTTCGATCGGAACCAAGTCGGATACAGTTCTCGGACGAGGAGGAAGCGTCTGCGTCCAGTCAGGAATATCGCCCCGCGGGCGGTGCCAGCCTCCTCGGGCTCGGCGGCTATGATGCCATCGACGCTCCAGATGGTTGGTTCTACAGCGACAGATTTCAGGGAACTGGGCTGGATTGGTGGCGCCGGTTCACGGAGGTCCTGATTGGCCTGCGATTCCGACTGGACGACGGCGTCCATCATGGCTGGATACGGTTTTCGCGGGCCGACACCCACTTCACCACGGTGTTTCAGCCGCGGGAGTACGACTGGAATCCCATTCCCGATGCGCCCATCGGCGCAGGACAACCTCCGGTGATTCCCATCGCCACAGAAGTGACGGATCAGGGGCTCCACCTCTCCTGGTCCCCCAGCGTGGCCACCTGGACCCTGGAGTCCACTGCAGAGTTGTCCGAAAACCCGGTCTGGGTACCCGTCCCCGAGGCGACCGGCTACGAGGCGCTGCTGGAAATCCCCGAGACCAGCCGGTATTTTCGCCTGAGAAAGCCTTGAGGTGAAGATTCGAGCCCATCGCCGCGGCAGCCAGGCCGGGGAATTCCATCACCGGGATCGGGAGCATGACAGCTTGTATTGCTCCGAGGGTGGCAAAGCGTTCAAGGGTGAAATTCCGCCGCACAGGGCGTTTACCCTCATCGAACTCCTGGTCGTCATGGCGGTGATTGCCATCCTGGCCGGGTTGCTCCTGCCCGCCTTGGGGCGCGCGAAGGAGCGCGCCCAAAGCGCTGGCTGCCTCAATCACCTGCGACAGTTGCAGATCGGGTTTCACCTGTATGCAGACGACAACGCCGACCAGCTCAGCCCGTCTGAGATTCATGCCGCTTTCCTGGACTTGCCGCGCTGGGTGGCGGGAACCATGTCCGCAACCAACCCCCGCGACCTGACGGAGTTGACCAACCGCCAGATCCTGATCGCGCCCGGGCCGGGGCACATCGGCCCCTATGTGCCTTCTGCGGATGTCTTTCACTGCCCCGGTGACCGCAGCCGGACCAACCTGCTCCTTCCACGGGGTCCGCCCCGGGTGCGCAGCTACTCCATGAACAACTACGTGGTCGGAGCCGACGGGGTGGGATTCGTCGTTGGAGGAGGGTTCCACTACTCGCCCACGGCCTTCCTCAAATGGTCGGACTTCAATCGGACGTCACCGGGTCACACCTGGATTTTCATTGATGAACACGAACTGACCATTAACACCGGCGCCTTTGGCACCCAATGGATGATGGGGCCAGGTTGGAAGTGGTCCGGACACTGGCCAGCCCGGCGTCACGGGGGCCGCGGTGCCTTGAGCTTTGCCGACGGACATGGCGAACTGCCCCGATGGCGTGAACCGACCACCGGACCGCCGGTCAAGACCTGGGAGCAGGCCTTCGAAAGTGGATTCGAAACGGGCAACCGCGACTATGCCTGGCTCTGGGAGCGCACCAATGGCCCGTGGCCGTTCCCGGAGTGACCTGCGGGTCCGTGTCTGGAAGTTGACCCTTCCTGCGCCCTCGGCTTCCATCGGGCGAACCTCGTCCGTGATCACCCAAGGTCGAAGCGATCGTGGCCTGTCCTCCCCGACCCTCATCCTCCTGCGTCCATGAACTCACTCATCGCAATCGCACTGATCGGCTGGCTCGCCGGTGGCTCGCTTCTGGCGGCGGGACCGGGGCCGGACGGAACTGTCCTTTTTCAAGCCATCCGGGAGGGTGATTCCAGGGCCGTCCGGAAATTGCTAAAGGCCGGGGCGGATCTTCAATCGCGCGACGAAGCCGGCGACACGCCGCTCATGGCCGCCGCCCTGCATGCGGACACCGGCCTCCTGGAACGGCTCCTCCGGGCGGGCGCCAAGGTGAACGCGACGAACCAGGCCGGGGCCACGGCCTTGATGCGCGCCGCGACGTTCCGGGACAAGGCGCGCCTGCTCCTCGGGGCCGGAGCCGACCCGGGCGCGCGTTCCGCCATGGGCAACACCGTGCTCATCCTTGCCGCGCGCCAACCCGGCAACGCCGCCACCGTGAAGCGGTTGCTCGACCGGGGCGCGGACGTGAACGCGACGAATGCGTTCGGCGCCACCGCGCTCATGGCCGCCGTCGCGGCGGAGGACCTGACCATGGCGCGCCTGCTGCTCGACCACGGTGCGGAGGTCAACGCCGTGCCGGCCATGAATGAGGATGGCTTCCTCTGGGGCGGCGGCCGCACGGCGCTCGGCTGGGCTGCGTTCCGCGGCCACGAACCGCTCGTCAAACTCCTCCTCCGACACGGCGCGCGGACAGACGTCCCGGCCATGGCGGGCACTCCCCTGACGCAAGCCGGCTGGGCGGGACACGCGGGGGTCGCGCGGCTCCTGCTGGATGCCGGCGCCCCGGTGGACCAGCGCGACCTGTTGGCCAACTACACGGCACTGCACTGGGCGGCTTCGTCGGAGCATGCCTCGCCCGCGTTGGTCGGGTTGTTGCTGGCCCGGGGCGCGGATCCGAATGCCGAAGGCGGACAGCCCGTGGACAACTACCTCGGCGTGGCCCAGACGCCGCTGATGCTGGCGCGCAGGCGGGGCGACACTCCCATTGTGCACGCATTGCTCACGGCGGGCGCCCGGGACGCCGCCACACCGGCGGGCCGCAGCAAATCCGCCGGGACGACCGCCGCCGCGCCACGCTCCGCTTCCGCTGCCATTGAACGCGCCTTGCCGGCCCTGGCCAGAACGGCGGAGGAATCCGTGTCCAACTTCCGGCGTCACGCGAGCCACCAGGAGTGCATCTCCTGCCATCAACAACAGCTCCCCCTGGCGGCGATCAGTCTCGCGGCCTCGCGTCAGTTCACCACCGATCCGGGCGTGCAGCGGCGCCAACTCGACCTGCTGACGCAGTTCATCTCGTCCACGCCCATCACGCTGGCCCACCCGCAGTTCACGGCCTTGGAAATGAACCTGCAATCCACGTTTCATCCGGAGCCGGCGATCTCCGACGGCTATGCCTCCCTGGATTTCCAACTGGCCCGTCAGCCCGCCACCGTCGTCACCGACGCCCTCGTTCATCAACTGGCCACCATCGAGGCTCCGGACGGCCGGTGGCACTGCAATCTTCCGCGCCCACCCATCCAGGCGAGTGACATCACGGCCACGGCGCAGGCGCTCCATGCCCTCCAGTCCTACCCAATCCCGGCCCGACGGAAGGAACTGAAGCAACGTGTCAACCGCGCACGGGCCTGGCTGGCGAATGCCCCCGCGGAAACCAATGAGGAACGGGTCCACCAGTTGCTCGGCCTCGCCTGGGCCGGCGAGAAACCCGGCACCCTGGGCATGCTGGCGGAGGGCCTGATCCGGCAACAACGCGCCGACGGCGGCTGGGGCCAGTTGGCCGGCCTGGAGAGTGACGCCTACGGCACCGGTCAGGCGCTGTACGCCTTGATGGAGGGAGCCGGGATCGCGGCGAGCCATCCCGCGGTGCAGCGCGGCACAGAATTCCTGCTGCGCACGCAACGCGCAGACGGTACCTGGCATGTCCGCACCCGGGCGCATCCGTTTCAACCCCCGATGGACAGCGGTTTCCCCCACGGGCGGGACGGCTGGATCTCCGCCGCCGGGACCAGTTGGGCGGTGATGGCGCTGGCGACCACCCTCGATCCGGCGCACAGGCCCCAGGCGACCCCGGCGATCGCGAACGTGGCGGCAGCGGCGTCGGAAATGGCGGCCGCTTCGACGGACAACTCCGGGTCGCCCGTTGAGTTCATCCTCGAAATCCAGCCCGTGCTCGAACGTTCCTGTCTGGACTGTCACAGCGGCGAACGACCGAAGGGCGGTTTCGCCATGAGCGATCGGGCGTCGCTGCTCAAAGGCGGCAATCGCGGTGAACCGGTCGTTGTTCCCGGCGACCCCGACGCCGGCCAACTGATCCACCTGGTGCAGGACCAGGTCGAGGATTTGGAAATGCCGCCCGTGGCCAAGCGCGGGAGTTTTCCCGCGCTGACACCGGAGGAGGCGGCGCGTCTTCGCGCGTGGATCGTTCAGGGCGTCGCCTGGCCGGACGGCGTGACTCTCAAGGCATCCGGGAAGTGACGCCATCGCGGCCCACCGCGGGCCTCCACTGTCCCGAGTGTGCGGATGACATCGGAAGCGCGGACGGTACCCGCCGGGCGCCGTCCGCTCAGACAAACTCCATCACCGCAGCCCCGAACGTGAACCCGCCACCAAAGGCGCAGAGTCCCGCACGCCCCCGGGGCGCCGGCGTCTCACCCAGCAGTTCCGCCAGCACGATGGGAATGGTGCTGCTGCTCGTGTTGCCACTGTGCCGGACCCGGTTGACCAGCCGCCCCTTGGGCATCTTGAGGCGCTGGTCCACCGCCTCCAGGATCCGCCCGTTGGCCTGATGCGGGATGATGTAGTCCAGGGATTCCACCTCCACGGCACTGCGTGCACAGGCCTGCTTCAGCAAGGCGATCAATTGCCGGACCGCCATCGGGAACACCTTCAGGCCGTCCATGTTGACGTTCGGGTCTCCCCGCCGCCCGTGGTGCAGGATGGTGCCGTCCTCACCCCGGGCACTGAGCACCGGACGGTGCAGCAGCGCGCGCGCCCGCAAAAAGCCGGGCGACCCCGGCCCGTGAACCACCGTGGCCGTCGCGGCATCGGCAAACACCACGGCCGTGTCAAAGTCATCCGGATTCGTGAAGGTGCTCATCGCCTCCGCGGTGACCACCAGCACCGTGGCCCCGGGCTCCGAGCGACAGAAGTCGAAGGCCGACTGCAGCGCATACAGATAGCCGGTGCATGCCGCCAGGATGTCGCTGGCCGCCAGGTCGCGCGAGGGCCCGTCCTGGGACAATTCGTGATGCAGCAGGCAGGCCAGGCTCGGGCTGATCGAAATCGGGGAGCTGGTGCTCACGAAAATCGCATCCAGGTCCGCCAGGGTCATCCCGACCTCCTTCAAAGCCGCCCTTGAGGCTCTTGCCGCCAGCGTAAGCGCCGACTCCCCCGGCGCCAGGAGGTGACGGGACTCTATGCCCGTTCGCTGAAGCACATCGTGAGCGGACCGGCCGGCAAACCGCCGCACCAGCTCCTCGTTGGTGACCACCCTTCCGCCAGGGGCCGCAACAATCGAGGACAGCGCCACCACCGGGTGGTCGGAACGTGCCGCGACACGCGGACGCCTCTGCTCCTTCACCTCGTGCGCGCCGCCCGGGGCGTCATCTTCCCGCCGCCGCAATCGCGCCCGCGGTTCCGGGGGAATCCGCCGGGGCGCCATCGTCCGGGAAAGCGCGGTGCGAATGCGCGCCAGCGGCGCCCCAACAGGCACCTTCTCATCAACGGCGATGAGGTCGCCAATCACACCGTCCACAGGGGCGCGCAGTTCGAAGGTTGCCTTGTCCGCCTCGCAATCCGCGATCAGGTCGCCGGCGGCAATGGTCTGCCCCGGGCGCACCTTCCATTCCACCACCGACACCGTCTGATCCGCGGGACTCGACCCCACGGCCTCCAGCACAAATTCCCCGGCAACCGGCACCGCCTCCGCCTCCCAGTCCACGACGACCCCGGTCATGGCCGCCGCCGCCTCCAGGATGCGGCGGTGTCCGGGGAGCACCTCCAGCTGGTTGGCGTAGTTGCAAGGGACGTAGGTGTCGGGGCGCGTCACGCGCCGGGACTGGACCGGTCCCGCCACCCGCTCGGCCACCGTGGCCAGCACCTCGGCGCCAAACCCGCAGGTGAGGTTGTCTTCGTGCACGACAAGCAGGCGTCCGGTGCGCCGGACGCTGTCGCAAACCATGTCGGCGTCCCACGGACTGAGCGACCGAAGGTCGAGCAGGTCGGTGCCCACTCCGGCCTCGTCGAGCGCCGCGGCGACCCGGGCGCACAGCGGGACGGTGGCACCCCAGGTCACCAGGGTGAGGTCCTTTCCGGACCGCACCCGCCGGGCCTTTCCCGGCAACACCAGTTGTCGGGCGACATCAGCACTGGTGGCCAGGGCCGGATCATTCAGGCAGACCTTGGGATAGAGGAGCACGGTGGGACGCCCGCCGCGCAACGCGGCATTGAGCAGTCCGGCGGCATCGGCCGCCGTGCAGGGCATCACCACATCCACCCCGGGGACATGCGCCAGCACACTCTCGAAGGTCTGGGCGTGGAAGGGCCCGAGGCCCGGACGATACCCGCCGCACGGCATCATCAACACCACCGGCGCCCGCCAGCCACCCAGGGTGCGCCAGTACAACGATCCCAGCTCTGCGGCGATCTGGTTGAACGCCAGCGGTACGAAGTCGGCGAACTGGATGAAGCCCACGGGGCGTCCACCGGCCAGGGCACGCCCGATGCTCACGCCCGCGATGGTGCTCTCGGAGAGCGGGGCATTCACCACGCGCCCGGGAAAGGCGCGCGACAATCCCCGGGTGAGCCCGAAGACATCCCCCTTGGGATCCTCAATGTCCTGACCGTACAGGCTGATCCGCGGATCCGCTTCGAGATGCACCCGCAGCACTTCGCGCAGCGCCTCCAGCAGGGTCAGCCGCGGGGCACCCACCGGGTCGTCCGTGCCCCGATATTCCACAGCGGACACCAGATCCGACGGCAACGGCGGCCGGGCATCCAGGTTGGGGGCCGGATTGGGCGCCACGAGCGCCCGGTCCGCTGCCGCCCGGACCTCGCGAACCACCCCGGCCTCCAATTCATCGAGGGCGGCCGGGGTCATCCCGGAGTCCACCAGGGCATTCCGGAGCGCAGCGATCGGGTCCGCCTCCCGGCGCACCCGCTGGATTTCCTCCTCACCGCGGTACACCCGCTCGTCGTCGGCGTTCGTGTGATGCGTCAACCGCTCCACCTGAAGGACCACCAAAGCGGGCTCCCCGGCGCGCACGCCGGGAACGATCCCCTCCAGTTGAACGTCGCACTGCACCGGATCCCGGCCATCCAGCCGGTGCACACGCATGCCGTAAAACGAATCCGCCGGGCCGCCGGGAAGGTCGTAGCAGGTACGTCCGGCGGTCTGGGTGGAGATCGCGAGTTGGTTGTCCTCAATCCAGAAGAGCACCGGCAGCCGCGACCTCACCGCCTCGGCGACGGCTTCGAGGAACTCCCCCTGCTGGCTGGTGCCGTCGCCCACGGCGCACACCACCAGCGGCAGGCTGCCGTTGTTGGGGTGACGTTGATGCCGGGAAACCAGCTCCTGGGCGACCCCCACCGCCTGGAGGGCATTGTTGCCGACGGGACCCACGAGGCTGAGGATATTCAGGTGCGGGGCGCTGAGGTGGGCGCTCATCTGGCGACCCGCGGAATGGGAGGGTCCGGTGCAGAGCAGGCTGTGGAAGAACTCCTCGGGAGGAAGCCCCCGGGCCAGCATGAGCGCCTTGTCGCGATAGTGAAGATGCAGCCAGTCGTCCGCGGTCAGAAACCGGTGGAGCACCGCGCCGGCCTCGTGCCCGGCGCCGCCGACGTGAAAGAACGCCTCGCCGCGATGGACGAGCTCCATCTCCACCTGATCCACCGCCCGGGCCGCCACCATGGCGCGATACGCGTCGAGCAATCGGGGCACGACCGCGCCCCCCGCCGATGGCGCGGGTGCCGGATCGTTGCGTGGGGGGGCGACGGACCGATTTCGCGACACCAGACCGGAATCCACGGGTCGGATGCTGCCGGATCCATGCCGTTCGCGGAAGCGGAAACCTCTCGATGTGGCGGGCGCGGGCCCTTCTCAGAATCTCGGTGGAGCCTCTCGACGTGCGGGTCACCTGGTGCCCGACCCGTGGGGACTGACCCGTGGGGACTGCACACGTGGACGGCTCGCGAGGACTCTCGACCCACAACACACGGGGGCGGGAGGCGCCCCACCATTGACCTGTCCCTTTGTCGCCCCCCCGCGCGGGACCATTGACCTGTCCCTCTGTTGTTTTGCGGAACTATGCCGAGGTTCCGGGGGGGCGATCGGTGAGTTGGTGGGGTGAGGCTCCCCATGAACCGTACGTGTCGCCGCAAGCCGGGCCTTTGGGGACCCCACACGCGGACGGCTCCGCGGAGCGTCGCCCCACCGGGTTGGGGAACTGATGGGCGGTCTGATGGGCTGCGGGTCCAACCTGATGGGGTGAGGCCGTTACCCGGTGGGGTGAGGCTCCCCATGAACCGTACGTGTCGCCGCAAGCCGGGCCTTTGGGGACCCCACACGCGGACGGCTCCGCGGAGCGTCCCCACCGGGTTGGGGAACTGATGGGCGGTCTGATGGGCTGCGGGTCTAACCTGATGGGGTGAGGCCGTTACCCGGTAGGGTGAGGCTCCCGCCGAACCGTACGTGTCGCCGCAAGCCGGGCCTTTGGCGACCCCACACGCGGCTCCGCGGAGCGTCGTACCGGGGGGTGACCCGGTGGGGTGAGGCTCCCGCCGAACCGTGCGGGCAACCTGGGGCCTGACCCGTGGGGACTGCATACGCGGACGGCTCGCGAGGACTCCCATATTGGTGAGGCGCTTCTCAATCGGGAGTCCCTGGACCGGGAGACTTTTCCGCCTCATCCAAGAAATGGAAATGCGCCCGGCGGGAGCCCCTTCGACCCGCCACCTTCGACCCTCCCCGCCATGGCCTCCCATCCGCAGCCTTCGCTCTCCCGCCCCACCCGGCCTGCAACCGGCCCGCCGAAATCTGGTTCCTTCCCGGTTTCTGCGTTAAAGACGGCCGGTCGGCGGAGAATGGTCATTGAGCAGTCGTGTCCCCAGCCGAAAGTCAGCGTCATCACCAGTTCCTGCGCAGCTTTACCGCGCATGAGGCCGCCATTCGCGCCTACGTGCGGCGACTGGTGCCAACCCGCGCCGATGCCGAGGACGTGATGCAGGAGACTTCGGTGGTGCTCTGGGAGAAGTTCGACACCTTTCGTGAGGACGGTGATTTCCGGTCGTGGGCATTTGGAGTGGCACGATTTGAGGTGCTGGCGTGGCTGCGTGACAAAGGGCGCGACCGGATGGTTCTGGACGAGGAGGTGATCACGAAGCTGGCGGACGCGGCAGACGACGATGAACCGCGTCTTGCGCGCCAGCGGGAGGCGCTGGAGGCCTGCATGGAAAAAGTGGGCACCGATCAACGGGAGCTGCTCCTGCAGGCCTACGGCGAGGATTCGCAGATCCGGGAGGTGGCGCGGCACAGCGGGCGCACGATCCCGGGATTTTACCAATGGCTGCACCGGATGCGGAAGCTGCTGCTCGATTGCATCCGCCGCTCCATGGCCGGGGAGACCCCATCATGAACGAGAACGCGACGCGACTCATCCAGCGCTACATTGACGGTTCGATCTCGGCTGCCGATCTGGCGCAGCTCAATGCCCGCCTGTCCGCAGACACCGGGTTGCGCCGCGAGTTTGCCGATCTCCTCAATCTGGATTCGGCCCTCGCCGCGGCTGCGGCGGGCCGGCCCCGACGACCGGCCGCCCGCCCCAGGGTGCTCGCGTTTCCAATCGCCGTGCGATGGCTCGCGGCCGCCTGCGTGGCGCTGCTCGCGTCCGGATGCTGGTGGTGGCAGGCGCAGCGCGTGTTTGCGACGGTGGTGAAGGATGCCGGCGTCGAGGAGCTCCCGATCGGCGCGGCGCTTCGCGGCGAAACCCGCGCGCTCAAGGCCGGCAGCGTCGAACTGCTCACAACACGCGGGGCGCGTGTGGTGATCGAGGCTCCGGCGGAGTTCCGATTCGAGTCGGCGCAGCGCCTGCGCATGGTCCGGGGGCGCCTCTCGGCGGAGGTGCCGCCTGCGGCGAAGGGTTTCACCGTCATCACCCCGTCGGGCGATGCCGTGGATCTCGGCACCCGGTTCGGTGTGGATGTCCCGGCGGCGGGTGCGGCGGAGATTCACGTGTTTGAGGGCGAGGTGATCGCGAAGGCCACCGGCGAAAGGACGGGGCAAAGCCTTCGCGGCGGCGATGCGGTGGCCATGAACCGGGGAGCCAGCTCCACGCGCGGCTTCCGGTCCGCTGCCTTCATCCAGACTGACGAATTACCGGAGCTTTCCGCCGCCCTCGCCGCCGGCCAGCGCGCCCGCTCGGATGCGGCACTGGCGGCGCTGACCCAGGATCCCGCGCTGATCGCACTGCTCGATTTCGAGTCCGACGCACCGGAGCCGGGCACGTTCCGAAGGGTCCAGGGCCGCTGGCCGGGATCCCGTGCGCCGGAATTCGTCAATGTTGGCGATCACCTCAAGCTCGACGCCGGTGGGGACCGGGTGTGGCCGCAGCTCACGCTCGCCGCGTGGGTGCGTCTCGATCGCCTGGGCGCCCCATTTCAATCGCTGCTCCACACCGACGGCTGGAACACGAGCAACCCCGGGCAGGTCCACTGGATGGTGACGCACGATGCGACGATGCGGCTCGCGCTTTTCGACAACACGCTCGCGCCCGGCTCGAATGAATTCAGCGGCTTCCCGAATTCGCGCACGCCGGTGCTGCCCGAGCAGGGCCGCTGGGTTCACCTGGCGACCGTTTACGATTCCGCACAGCGGAGCACGCGCTTTTATCTCAATGGCCGCCCCGACAGCGAAAGCAGGCACATGACCGCGCATCCCGCACGCCTCGGCCCCGCGCAAATCGGCAACTGGGACAGCCAGGATCGCAAGCTCAGCGGGCGCATTGACGAGCTGCTGATTCTCGGACGCGCGATGAGCGACGCGGAGGTGATGGCCCTTTTCTCGGCAGGGAACCCGTATCAGTAATTGCGGACCCGCCGTCCATTCCGCGCCTCTTTCCCGGCGAAGCATGAAACCAAACTCCCGGATGCCAAAGACTTCACCAAACGGACATCTCAAAATGAAACGATCCCATCATCCTCACACGGCAATGGCATGGCTCCTCGGCTCGATGGTGGCATCGAGCTCCGGAGGGCTGCAAATCCGTGCCGCGTATCCCGACGAGGTTCTGGCCGACGCGCCGCTGGTCTATTATCGCTTTGAGGAAACGGGCGGACGTCCCGCCCAAAACCTCGGCACGCTCGGCGCGTACGCGGACGGGCTGTACAGTGATGCGGGGGTTCGCTGGGACGATCCTTCGGCTGCATCCCCGCTTGGCCGCTCGGTCTGGCTTGACGGCGAAAACGGCTTCGTCGCCGTTCCCGACCTGAATCAACAGGCCCTGGGACAGTTCACGGTGGAACTATGGCTGCTTCGGACCTCCGACAGACCGGGGCTGACCGCTCTCTTTGCCAATGATGGCTGGGCCGAAGGATTCCTGCACCTGAACCTGATCAGCACGGACAACGACCCCCTGCTCGAGTTCGCGGTCAATGGCAACGCTCCCCAGATCCGCTTCTTCCCCGAGTGGCCGCTGAACGAATGGAGCCACCTGGTGGTCACCTACGACACGGAGCGGAATCCCGCCCAGGCGAAGTTCTACCTGAACGGCATCCTGCACTCCGAGGTCACCCTCGCGACCGCGGCCCCGATCCGGATCACCGGCGGACGGCTGGGGATGTGGGAAACGGGCCGGCAGTTGGAGGGGAATCTCGATGAGGTCGCGTTTTACCCGAAGATCCTGGGCCCGGAACGCATCGGGGCCCATTTCAGCGAGGCCCGCACCGAACTCAATCTTGCCCGGCCTCCGGAGAATGTGTCGGTGCTCGCGGGCCAGACGGCAACCTGGACCGTGATCGCCACCGGACGAAACCGCAGCTACCAATGGTTCCGAAACGGCGAGGCGATCCGGGACGCCACCGATCCCGAATACAGCCTGCCCAACGCGCAGGCGGCGGACCATGGCGCCCGCTTCAGCGTTCGCATCAGCAACGGCACGGATCACATCCTGAGCGACGAAGTCGTCCTGACGGTGATTTCGGCCGCCGAGATCGTCCGTCCACCGGCCGATGCCCGGGTCGTGGAACGTCTGACGGCGACGTTCCAGGTTGAAGCGATCGGGCCCGACCTCAAGTACGAGTGGTTCAAGAATGGTGGACTGATCCCCGGGGCGACCGGGGCCGTTTACACCACCCCACCAGCCACCCTCGCCGATGAAGGCGCCCTCTTTACCGTCCGCGTCAGCAACGACGCGGGAAGCGCCCTCTCCGAAGCGGCGCGTCTCCGTGTCACCCCACTGCCCGCGGACGCCTACGGCCGCTCGGTCCTCCAGGATCAACCGCTCGTTTACTACCGGTTTGAGGAACCGGACGGAACGGTGGCCCGGAACTTCGGCAGCCTCGGCTCCGCCGCAGACGGCGTTTATCCGGATGCCGGCATCGCTCTCGGTCAACCGTCCGCGTTCAGCGAACTCGGAACCTCGGTCATGCTGGACGGCATGAGCGGTTCCATCAGTGTTCCCGGTTTCCACCCGACGCCGACGCCGCAGTTCACCCTCGAACTCTGGCTGAACCGCACCTATGATTGGCCCGGACTGACGGCGTTGCTCGCAAACACCGGTTGGGAAAGCGGCTTCCTTCACCTCAACCTGGTCTCGTCGGATTCAGGGACGCAGGTCGAGTTCGCCATCAATGGGAATCCCGCGCCGTTCCCCCGGCATTCACCCGGATGGAAGCTGGACGAGTGGAATTACCTGGCGATCACCTACAACGCGGAAACTCAGCCAGGCCGGCTCCGGGTCTTCCTCAACGGAGCCCTCCGCTTCGAACAAGCCATCGCTGGCGCTGTTCCCATGCGCTTCACCGGTGGACAGATCGGCATGTGGTCCGATTCGCGCCAGTTGGAAGGCCTTGTGGACGAGTTCGCCTTCTACGACATCGCCCTCGACCCGGCGGCCATCCAGGCCCGCTACGGCACGGTGCAAGCCGGGGTGGAAATCGTCGCCGATCCGGCCGACATTGCCGTTCTCGAAGGCCGTACCGCCCGGTTTCAGGTGGTCGCCACCGGCCCGAACCTCCACTACCAATGGCTGCGCAACGGAGGGGAAATTCCGGGAGCGAGCGGTCCGGAGTACGCCTTCACCGCGCAGGCAGACAACCAGGGGGACCGGTTTGCCGTCCGTGTGGGCACCGGAGCCAACGCGGTCACCAGCGCGGAAGCGGTGCTGAGCGTGGTCACCGTTCCCCCCACCGATTACGCCACGACCGTGCTTGGGGCCAGTCCCCTGGTCTATTATCGCTTCGAGGAGACGAGTTCCGCCTCCGCGGCGAAAAACATGGGAACGCTCGGGCCTGCGGCCGATGGCTGGTTTTCCGCGCCGGGCCTGATTCTCGGCGGCGGTTCCGCCAGCCCGGATCTGGGCAATGCTGCCGAATTCAACGAGGGCCATGTGGAAATGCCGGACCTTGGCCTTGAACCGCTCTCGGAGGTCAGCATCGAGTTCTGGTTGAACCCGCTGGCCAGCCCACCCCCCAACGGGTTCTTTGCCCTCTGGGCCAATCATGGATGGGAGCCGAACCTGCTCCATTTCAACATCTGGGGCGGACCCGCGCCCGGCGGTGAACTGATGGAGTTCGCAGTGAACGGCAATCCAGCGCCGACGCCCCGGTGGGCGCCGGGCCAGGCCGCGACCTGGAGCCACTGGGTGGCCACCTATGACAGCGGGATCGAAACGGGGGCCCTGCGCGTGTATTGGAACGGCGACCTCGTCCTGGAAAGCCCCGACGTGGCCGCCCCGATCCTGTTTACCGGGGGGCGCCTGGGCATGTGGGGTGACGCCAGGCCGTTCCGCGGCTTGATGGACGAGTTCGCCATCTACCCGGCGGTGTTGAGCCATGAGCAGGTGCTTCGAAACTTCGCCGCCGCCCGCGTGCCCGAGGCTCCCGGGGACGTGGAACTGAAGTTCTCCCGGGTGTCCGCCAGCCAGCTGGAACTCTCCTGGACGGGCCCGGGCTTCGTCCTTCAGTCCACCACCGCCTTGTCCCAGCCCGATTCCTGGGCGGCGATTCCTGAAGGAGGAGCCAGTCCGGTGACAGTGGACCTTCAGGAGGAACCGCGATACTTCCGGCTCCACCGAAACGAGTGAGGCGCAGATCCACACTGATATGAATCCGGCCATGATTGATCCCAGCCGCCATCGCGTCACGTTCTCCAGGACCGCCCGGTTGCACGTTCGCGGTTTCACCCTGATCGAACTGTTGGTCGTCATCGCCATCATTGCGATCCTCGCCAGCCTGCTGCTCCCGGCGTTGTCCAAGGCCCAACGGGAGGCGCAGGGGGCCAAATGTCTGGGCAACCTCAAGACCCTCGCGACCGCGTGGGTCTTGTACTCCAACGACAATAACGACCGGATGGTCGGGGCCTCCACCTACAGCCTGGATCCGCTCGTGCGCGCCGACTGGGTGTACATCCCGCCCGAGGACCGCCAATGGGCCACTCCGGAGGAACATCGCGTCAGCCGTGAAGCGCGCATCAAGCATATCACCGACGGATTCCTCTGGCCCTACGTTGGCGCCGTCGGGTCCTACAAGTGCCCGGGGGACAAGAAGGTCCATCTCCGCAGTTATAGCATCGCCAACACGATGAATGGCGAGCCCGGCTGGGACAACGCGGCGTATCTCGTTCAAAAAACCAGCCAGATCATGCAACCGACGGAGAAATTCGTGTTCCTCGACAACGACGACCCGCGCACCTACCGGCTTGGCCCCTGGGTCTGCTACATCGAGGTCGAATCCTTCGTTGATCCCCTCAGCCTGTGGCACAACGACCGCGGAAACCTCGGCTTCGCCGACGGCCATGCCGCGGCCCGTCGCTGGCGTGATCCGCGGACCATCCAGATTGCCCGGGAGGGCCAGTTCTTTCAGCGAAGCCGCGGAAATCAGGATTTGGCCTGGATCCAGCGCGCATACCGCCCCGGGCCTTGAGGGATCGAGGGAAGCGATTCGCCTCCTGATCCCCGTTCGGACCGGTTTCCGGCACGCCGTGCGGCTTACGCGCCGCACCCATCCGACTCGTCATGCAACGACTCCAACTGAATTCCGTCCTCATCATCGCCTCGGTCGCCACCCTCGCGCCCGTTGCGGCCGCCGAACCCGGCGCCGATTTCGTCGCCGACATCCAGCCGATCTTCGCGAGGCACTGCATCCCGTGTCACGGACCGGACGAACAGAAAAGCTCCTTTCGCCTGGATGTCCGCGAGGTCGCCTTCAAGGGGGGCGATACGTATGGAGTCGCCATCGTCCCGGGCGACAGCGCGGGAAGCCCCCTCCTGCGGTACGTCAGTGGCCGCCATGAGGAATTGACCATGCCGCCGAAGGGCCCGCTGCTTTCTCCGCGCGAAGCCGGCCTGCTCCGCGCGTGGATTGATCTCGGGGCTCCCTGGCCGGACAGCGCCACCGCCACCGTGGTCCATCCCGGGGACCATCACTGGGCGTTTCAGCCGCTCGAACGGCCCGGGGTCCCGGACGCCCTGGCGGACGCCTCCGGGAACGTCACACCGATTGATGCGTTCATCGGACGGGACCTGCAGCGGAACGGTCTGGCCTTCTCGCCCGAGGCGGATCGCCGCACGTTGATCCGGCGCCTTCACTTCAATCTCCATGGACTCCCCCCCTGCCCGGAGGAGGTGGATGCCTTTGAGTGCGATCCGGATCCCCTGGCCTATGAAAAGCTCGTGGATGCGTTGCTCGCCTCTCCGCGGTACGGAGAGCGATGGGCCCGCCATTGGCTCGACATCGTCGCGTTTGGTGAGACCCACGGTTTCGAGGTCAATACCCCCCGGGACAACGCCTGGCCTTACCGCGATTATGTCATCCGCGCTCTCAACGAGGACAAGCCCTATCCCGAATTCATCCGGGATCAACTCGCCGGAGACCTCACGGGGGCGGATGCCGCGACCGGGTTCATGGTCGCCAAGGCAGCCCTGCTCCCGGGACAAGTCGGCCGGGATGAGGAATCCATCCGCCTCGCCCGGCAGGACGAACTCAACGACATGGTGCTGGGCGCCGGGTCCGCATTCCTGGCGCTCACCGTCAGTTGCGCACGCTGCCACGACCATAAGTTTGATCCCATCTCCCAGGCGGATTACTACGCCATGCAGGGGATTTTCTCCGGCGTGCGCCATGGAGAACGTCCCTGGCGCACCACGGAGGACGAGGCAACGACCCGGAAATCCGCAAGCCTCAGCCTCGAGTTGGCCCGCGTCGAACGGCAGCTCTCGCCGTTTGAACCGCCGGCCAGGCCGGAGGCCGGAGCCGCCGTGGAAACCCATCCCGCGCTCAACGAGGAATGCTTCGCTCCGGTGGATGCCGACTTCGTGCGCTTCACCATTTACCACGCGAATCTTCATCCGACGCTCGGCTTGATCGAGCCGTGCCTCGACGAGCTCGAGGTTTTCACCGGCGGCGCGGAACCGCGCAACGTGGCGCTCGCCTCCGCGGGCGCCCGCGCCACCGCCAGCGGCAGCACCACGTCGGCGCGGCACAAACTCGAGCACCTCCATGACGGCCAGTACGGCAACGACCGGAGTTGGATGTCCAGCGAGGCGGGCCGCGGGTGGGTGCAGATCGAATTCGCCGCCCGCGAAACCATCAGCCGGATTGTCTGGTCCCGCGACCGCCAGGGGCACTTTTCCGATCGTCTGCCCACCCACTACGTCATCGAGTCCGGACTTCGGAACGGCTCCGAAATCGAATGGAAACCGATCGCGGGAACCGGGCCCATCCGCCCTCCGGTCCATCCCCGCCTGACGGTGGAGCGATTCGAGCCGACCGACGCCAAACGGCTCCGGTTGACCGTCTTCGAAACCACAGGCCTCGCACCCTGCGTTGATGAACTGGAGGTGTTCACCGCCGGAGAACCTCCAAGAAACGTCGCCCTCGCCGCCACCGGCGCCCGCGCCACCGCCTCCGGCCCCCCCCCCGATTCCGCCCTTCACAAGCTCGAGCACATCCATGACGGAGAATACGGTAACAGTCACAGCTGGCGTTCCGGCGAAGACGGCCAGGGATGGGTGGAAATCGAATTCCCGGAAGCCGTCCGGATTGACCGGGTCCTCTGGTCCCGGGATCGGGAGGGGAAATTCACCGATCGTCTGCCGGTGCGATATGAAATCGCCGTGGCTGGCGAGGCGGGACACTGGCGGGTGGTCGCCTCTTCCGTAGACCGCCAACCCTATGTGCCCGGGGCTGAGATCCACCCGATTTACGAGACCCACATTGCTGATGAGCAACGCCGGGAGCGCCTGGAAGGGTTGCTGGCCGAACGGAGGCGGATCGCCACCGAATTGGGGAGGCTTCAAATCGCGCCGATGATCTATGCCGGGCGTTTCGAGGCCGAGCCGCAGACCGTCTGGCGGTTGCACCGCGGCGACCCGATGCAGCGGCGCGAGGAAATCGCACCCGCGGCCCTGTCCCGAATCGGTCCTCCGTTCCACCTCGCCCCGGATGCCAGCGAACCGCAACGCCGTCTGGCGCTGGCCGCCTGGCTTGCGGATCCGAAAAACCCCCTGCCCGCCCGGGTGCTGGTCAACCGGCTGTGGCATCACCATTTCGGCGAGGGAATCGTCAGCACACCGAGCGATTTCGGGATCAATGGCGCCCGTCCGACGCATCCGGGTTTGCTCGACTGGCTGGCGACCGAATTCATCGCGCAGGGCTGGAGCCTCAAGAAAATGCACCGGCTGATCTGCCTCTCCCGCACCTTCCGCCAAAGCAGCCGCCCGGATCCCGTGGCGCTGGCGGTGGATGCGGAGACCCGCCTGCTCTGGCGCTTTCCCCCGAGGCGCCTCGAAGCGGAGGTCATTCGAGACGCCATGCTCGCCGCCGCCGGCACGCTCGATCTGGGAATGGGCGGCCCCGGCTTCAGTGCCTTCAAGCCGAACGACAACTACGTTCGCGTCTACGAGCCGAAGGAGGTGTTCGGTCCGGCGGAATGGCGGCGCATGGTGTACATGACCAAGGTCCGCATGGAACAGGACGGCACGTTCGGCGCCCTCGATTGCCCGGATGCGGGGCAGGAACAACCGAGACGGCCGCGGTCCACCACGCCCATCCAGGCGTTGAACCTCTTCAACAGCACCTTCGTCGGTCAGCAGGCGGCGCTGATGGCGGAACGCCTCGAGCGGCAGGCGGGTGCCAGGCCCCCGGCACAGGTCCGCCTCGGATTTCAACTCGCGTTCGCCCGGACACCCGACGCGGAGGAGGAAACCCTCGGCGTCGAATTCATCAACGAACACGGCACGGCCCAGTTCTGCCGCGTGCTGCTCAATGCGAATGAATTCGTTCACCTCCCCTGAGAACCCCATCCCATGGCACCCCTGCTTTCAATCGGTGGACGGCAGTTGCTGAATCGCCGGCGCTTCCTGGAAAGCGCCAGCTCCGGCATCGCCGGCATCGCCCTGGCGCAGCTGCTTGCCACCAACCGCCTCCTCGGCGCAGAAGGCGCTGCGTGGCGCCCGGCCATCCGGCCGGACCGCCCGCTTGCACCGCGTCCCCCCCATTTTGCCCCGAAGGCCAGACGCGTGCTTGTCATGTTCATGTCCGGCGCGGTCAGCCACATGGATTCGTGGGATTACAAGCCGGAACTCTACCGCTCCCACGGAAAGCCGATGCCCGGGCAGGCGGAGAATTTTCTCACCTTCCAGGGGGAGAACGGCAACCTCGCCCGGCCCCTCTACGATTTCGCCCCGCGCGGGGAATGCGGCAAGATGGTCTCCAGCCTCTTCCCGCACCTCGCCGAACTTGTGGATGACATGTGCTTCATTCATTCACTGACCGCGAAGAGCAACACCCACGGGCCCGCGGAAAACCAGATCAGCACCGGGTTCACCCTGGATGGCTTCCCCAGCATGGGCTCCTGGATCAGCTACGGCCTTGGATCCGAAGCGGAGGACCTTCCGGCCTTTGTTGCGCTGCCCGATCCACGTGGTGTCCCCCAGGCCGGGGTCAACAATTGGAACAACGCCTTCCTCCCCGCGGTCTTTCAGGGCACCGCGTTCAACGCCCAGAGACGGGTGCTCAACATCACCCCGCCGGCCGGCGTGCCGCCGAAGTCCGACCAGGCCGCCCGCGACCTCCTGCGCCGGCTCAACGAAAAGCATCTGGAGGCCTTCCCCGGCGACTTCGAACTCGCGGCCCGCATCGCCAGTTACGAACTCGCCGCGCGCATGCAGCTCTCGGTCCCCGAAGTCAGCAATCTTTCGAAGGAATCACCCGCCGCGCTCAAGGATTACGGCGCGGATGATCCCGACCCGATCCGCGCCGGATTCGCCCGGAATTGCCTCCTCGCCCGCCGGCTGCTCGAGCGCGGGGTCCGCTTCGTCGAATTGTTCAACGGCGCCTACGCCATGGGTGAGGGCGTCGGCAACTGGGATGGCCACCGCAAACTCAAGGAGCAATATGACATCCACGCCCGCATCTTCGACCGGCCGGCCGCGGCGCTGATGCGCGATTTGAAACAACGGGGGCTTCTCGAGGACACCCTGGTCGTCTGGGTCACCGAGTTCGGCCGGATGCCGACCTTCCAGAAGGATGCCACCGGCCGCGATCACAATCCAAATGGCTTTACCGCCTGGCTCAGCGGCGCGGGCGTCAAGGCCCCTTTCAGCTTCGGCGCCACCGACGAACTCGGATTCAAGGCGGTGGAGAACGTCTGCACCCTTTACGACTTCCACGCCACGCTCCTCCACCTCCTCGGGCTCGATCACGAACGCCTCAGCTACTACCACAACGGCATCGAGCGCCGTCTCACCGATGTCCACGGCCATGTGATCAAGGAAATCCTCTCCTGATCCCGGGGCTCGGATATCTCACCGCCTTTCCACCTCACCCCCCCGCGGGAGGCCAGACAACGACTGACCCGGTGGAGGCTTCCGACGAGCCATCCGCTCAACCACGAACCAACCCTGTGGAAACCCCACACACCGACGGCTCGGGAGGACCCTCCACCGGGGGAAGCCAGACAACGACTGAAGTGGCCCCCAAGCTCGACGGCTGGGCTGACGACCAGGTGGCCAGCTCCGAGAAAACACTCAGAAATATCAAAAGCGCATCCGCGAACTCCGGAACGAATCGGGGAAATCTCCCGACCCCGCCCAACAAGCGCGCCTCCAATGGGAGGTCGCCGAAACCGGGCGCGACCGCCTTGCGCCAACGTTCGCAGCAAACTCAGCCCCGTTATCCAGAAGCAAATCTTGTTCGCCCTGCGCTGGAGGCTTGTTTGACAGCTTGGCTGGCTAACTGTATTGCTTTCCAGACATGAAAACCACCTTCGATTTGCCTGAAAACCTGCTCCATCGGGCCAAAATCACCGCCGCCCAGCGCAAGACCACCCTCAAGGAATTGGTCCAGCAGGGGCTCGAATACGTCACGACGCATGAGATTCCTGATTCTGAGTTCCGGCGTCACGCCCACTCCCGGAAACTCCTGCAAGCCCTCCAAGCCTCCAACACCGAGCCCATGCAACCCCTGAAGCGGGATGAAATCTATGACCGCTGAGCGCTTTCTCGACACCAACATCCTGCTCTACGCCGGTTCCCGCGCTCCGTCCGACGCGGCGAAACGCCGCATCGCCTCCGACCTTGTCGCCAGCCTGGACTTCGCCATCTCCGCCCAGGTGGTCCAGGAATACATCTCCAACGCGCTCCGCAAAGAGGAACTCGGACTCACTGAACTCAACGTTCAAGCACTGCTGGAGTCCCTGGACGGTGTGACTGTTCTTCCCGTCACCGTTTCCCTCATCCGTCGCGCCTGGGCGCTTCGCCTGGCGCACGCCATATCCCACTGGGACGCCGCCATCATCGCCGCCGCGCAGGATCTGGGCTGCCACACCCTTTACTCCGAAGACCTCAACCACGGCCAGGACTACGACGGCGTGAAGGTCATCAACCCCTTTCTCTGAACCACACCATGCCCGAAACCGCCGCACCCATCCCTGCGACGATATCGAGGACGCTGCCGCGCCCAGGGCGAGGAATTCCTTTCCAAGATGCGCGCTATCCGCCGCTGCGCCCCTCCCGCCACCCACACAAAGTCATGCAGAGTTCTGGTCGCCGCAATTACTGTGAAATTTACGCTGGGCGAAATCCGCCAGTCCGTCGCCAACCGCATCCGCAGGATCTCGGTACTTCTTAAAGTCGTTGTCGAACATGGCCGCAGGGATCGTCCCGGGGTCGCTGGGAACCGCGGCCGTCACCGTGTAGTTTGAGAGCTGTCGGGACGCACCCGGCAGGGGCATCTGAAAGCTTCGGTCCACATCGCCCCCCTCCAGAATGCGGAACACTCCGGAACTCGGGTGACCTTGAACCAACGTTCCCCTGCCAAAGAGAAAATAGCCGGCCGGGTCGGCAGCCATCGGGGGCGGATTCCATGGAGAACCCTCCACTGTGGACACCCGGAACTCGGAATCCACGTACCCATCGGGAAGAAACCGCCGGACGACGCCCGACGCGTTGACCGTCAACAGACGCGTTCCGGGCAGAAAGGCGAGGATCGAGCCCGTCGCCTGAGGGAAGACGGTCAGGCGGGCGCCATTGGCATCAAGGCGAACCATGCCGGACGTTGGCGTCGGCCCCCCTGCCCCAGGGCCAGATCGGCACCACCCACCCAGTAGCTTCCATCGTCGCTCCGCGACACCTGGTACACTTCGCTCCGGCCGTCCAGGGCCGGAATCAAATTCCGGATCCGGCGTCCCATCCTCCAGCAGGCGCACCATCGCCCGTCGCGCCATGCCCCCCACGGCGCGAAAGGCACCGCCCACGATGAGCCGTCCGCCCGGCTCCACGACGAGGGCGCGCACCTCCGCCGGCGCCAGGGCCACCCGGTACGACCCATCCAGGGTGCCGTCCGGATGCAGCCGGACAAGGCTGCGGGCAGATCTTCCAATCCAGATCGCCCTCTCGTGGACTCACCGCTCCATAGACGTACACGAATTCTCGCTCGTAGCCGTTGAGCATGACCGGCCGGCACGGTTTGGGCGCCCAACACCGCCGGGGCTTGGCCATCCGTCCAAAGCGTGCCTCGTCCTGGAAGATCAATCGAATCCTCCGTTCTTTGACGGCGCCCCTACAGAGCAAGGCATCCAGCGTCTTGGGGAGTTTTTTTTCCAGGCCTGCATGACACGCGGATCGTTCCTCGGATGCCGGGTATCCGGCGCCACTTTGCGCCACCCGTGCCGTGCTAACAGTCGCCAGACCACCGAGGCTTTGACCGGACGCCCGACTCGCTGGGCCAGCGCCGCTCGAATCGGTGAAAGGACCAGAAGCCCGGCGTCCCGCGCTTGCTCCGCCCACGGCTTCAGGAACTCCACTTCTTCTTCCCGCGTCAGCAATGACTGCCGCCGGCCTCCCCAGTTGCGTATTGCGGAGCCGGACGTCCGGCCGGATCGGACCCGAGCCTGCATCCGATTGATCGAAGCCGTTCCGACACCGAGCATCTCGGCGGTTCGCTCCAAGGTCAGTCCCACCTTGGCCGGGAGTAGGACAGCCAACGCGGAGCGAAACTCATCCAGATTGTCGGTGCTCTTCACCGTCTGTGACGCCCGAGCCACTAGTCTCAGATCAATTCGAATCGGTCTTGCCATGCGTGATCGATAACATGATTTCGATCATCTTGAAAGCAAATTGGAATAAGCGGGCTGCTCCTGGCGAAGCGGCCCGCGTGGTTCATGGGCGATTCAAATCACTCCACGGCCTTGACCTGCGGAATCCTCCAGGTTCCATCCAGGATCGAGGGATTGGTCTCGCTCGGCCAGTAGAGCCGGAGCATGAGGACAAACTTGTCCTTCGGCGCAGGGAGCCAGTTGGACTCCTTGTCCGCCCCCGGACTTTGGTTCTGGATGTAGAGATCCACCGAGCCATCGGCATTGGGCTTCAAGTTCTGGCGGGCGCTGATGCTGTAACGGTTCAGCGGGTTGGCCACGAAGAAATAGTCCTGGTCGTACATGGTCAGCGACCAGAAGCCCTTCGCGGGCGGGAGCTGGCCCTTGGGGAAGTGCATCACATATTTCTTGGCGCCGGAGTAGGATTCGAGCGCACCCGGCCCCTCGGAGGTGGGGTAGATGGCGTCCTGCGGGCGGTTGGCCCCGAGGCCGATGGCGGTGATCAGGGCGCGCTGAATGTAGTTCACCCCGTACCCGCCGGTCTTGGTGGTGAAGAACCAGCCATTCTCCAGCTTGGCATCGCCGGTCACCAGGGCTTCCTTCATCCAGAGCATGACCTTTTCGTTGGCGATCTTGGGAACCTCGGAGAAGGCCTTCCTCGCCGCCGGGCCGAGTTTGCCGCTGTCGAACGGCTGGCCGGGCGCGATGCCGAGCTTCGCCATCTTCGCCAGCATCGGCTGGTCGGCAGCGCCGGGCGGGTTGTCCTTCATCAGCCGGGCCAGCAGGTTGAAATAGGCGTCCGCGCTCAAGGCGTTGACCTGCTCCCGGACGGCGGTCTTCATGTCAATGGCCCGATCCAACTTGCCGGGCGGCGGCGTATAGGGCTTGCCGTACGAGCTCAGCGGCACGACCGAGATCTGGTCCTGCAGCTTGTGAACGGCGGCGTAATCCTCCGTCGTGCCGGTGCAGTAGATGCGACCCAGCAGCCACACGATGGAGGTGGGCGATTTGTATTCCACCACGCCGGCGGGGAGCGTGCCCTGCCAGTTCGGGCCGGTGATGGCGTATTTCTGCGGGCCCGTGCCGGTGGTGCGCTTGCCGGGAACCTGGAACACGTCGGTCCACCCGGAGAGCATGGGGAACAGGTAATACCGGTCCTGCGCGTCGGGCAGGGTCAGCACCCACGGCTCCTTGCCGACATCAATCCAGGCCGTGGTATACAGCGTGTCGGCATTGGGGGCCGTCACGTCGCGGTAGCTGGAGTCGGGGTAGTGGCGCATCCGCACGAACTGCCCCATCGGGGCGTGCGAGCCCTTGGGTTGTTCCACGTTGGTCATCACGCGGCGGGTCATCTCCATCGTGACGAGCGGATACCCGTAAATGTAGGCCTCGATGCCGAGAGGCACGGCCTCGAGGACGTTTTCCTCGGCGTGAACCCGGTTGCTGTTGAAACCCACCGCGGCGCAGGCAAGGCCGGCCGCGAAGACGGATTGAATGAATGTTCGAGTGTTCTTGTGAGGCATGGTGTGTTTATGGCATCTCTCTGGTGGCTTTGAAAGCGTGGGCTGTCCGTTGCCCGCAGCCGCTAGTTTCAGCGGCGAAGCAGTTCAGTTGGTCAGTTCGAGGTCGCCCGGCTGCCAGGTCTGGTTAAACCAGGGTTCCAGCGGACCGTAAAGCTGTAGAATGGTGAAAATAGCCCCAGCCCGGCATCGTTTGCACCCAGTTCGCCTTCGTGGCCGGTGGGAGGCTGGGGGCCGAACCAGACCGTGGCGCCGCCGTCCGGGCTCTTCTGGAGCTGGGGACGGTTGCTGTCCAGGCCGGCCGACCTCTGATCGGTGGAAAGGAGCGACCGCGTCTGGTTGTCGTAAACCGTGAAGGCCCAGAATTTGTTCACCGGGATCGGTCCCGGTAGGGTCATCTTGTAGGTGCGGCCGCCATCGAAGTAGCTACCGGCGGAGTCGCGGAAGCTGGCCGCCCAGGCAACGCCCGGGGTCGCAACGGTGCCGAAGGCGATGGCCATGGCAAGGAGGGACTGACTGTTCATTGGGCTGTGGTTCATGTTTCGCCTGTGAATTCGCGGGCCGCTCCTTGCGGAGCGGCCCGCGCGATTCACGATCGAAGCGAACGGATCCGCCGGTTACAGGGCGTCGGCGGCGGCCCTCATGCCTGCCTCGAGTTTCTTGATGTCCTCGGGTGAGAGCTGCGGGCGGTCCATCTTGATCGTCAGTTTGTTGAACTTGGCGGTCAATGGGAACGGCGGCAGGTAGTCCGCGTCGTCAATTCCGGTGATGGTGTCGGAGCCGATGTCAAAGCTCTCGTCCCACTGCAGGATGATGGGGATCGTCCGCTCCATCTTCCTGGTCTCGACCACCTTGCCGTCCACCTTCAGGGTGCCGGTGCCGCTTCGGCCGATGCCCGAAAAGTTGTTGAACGCCATGGTGCCCACACCGAGCCCGTCATACTTGAAGTCGAACTCGATGGTGTGCCGTCCGGGCGCGAGCGTCTCCGGGCTCCGCCACTTGACCCACTCCAGATTGAGGAGGTTCCAATTGAACACCGGCTTGCCCTTGAGGAGGTAGAAGCCCCAGCCGGCGAAGCGCCCGCCAGAGGTGGCAATCATGCCTTCCGCACCCCCCTCCGGCACGGTGATGTCCGCCGTGAGGGTGTAGGAGGTATTGAGCAGGTACGGCGCGTCGCCCTGAGGTACGCCGGTCATCGGTACCGTGTAGACGAGCTCGGTGAGTCCAGCGAGGACGCTCGGACGCTCGGACGCGACCCTGGCCCCCACCGATGCGTCCAGCGGGAAGACCTGATACTTCTTCGCCTCTTCGACGAACATCGCCCGCAGCTCCTTGACCTTGTCCGGATGCCGGGCGGCGATGTCCTCGGACTGGTTCCAGCTCTGGTTTAGATCGTAGAGCTCAAAGACCTGGTTGTTGAGCGGGTCCGGGTTGGCGGCGCTGAAGGCGTCCCATGGCGCCCGGTTGACCTTGGTGGAGAGCAACCAGCCATCGTGGCAGAGCGCCCACTGGCCCATCATCTCGAAATACTGGGTCTTGTGCCGGGACGGCGCCTCGGCGTTGGCCGCGTCGAAGGTATAGGCGAAGCTCGTGCCCTCGATCGGTTTCTGCCGGATGCCGTCCACATACTCGGGCGCCGCGATTCCGGTGACTTCGAGCAGCGTCGGCACGACGTCAATCACATGCATGAACTGATCACGGAAGCCGCCCTGGTCCTTGATGCGGGCCGGCCACGAGATGACCATGTTCTGGTTGATGCCGCCGAGCCGGGAGGCGTTCTGCTTGAACCAGTCGAACGGCGTGTCAAAGGCCCACGACCAGCCGGCCGACATGTGGTTGTAGGTGAACTCGGTGCCCCAGGCGTCGTAGTACTTCATTTGCACGTCCACTGGTGGCCGCACGCCGTTGAAGAAGGCCACCTCGCTGAAGGTGCCTTCCGGGCCGCCCTCGGCGCTGGTGCCGTTGTCGCCGCTGATGTAGATGATCATCGTGTTGTCGAGCTTGCCAAGATCCTCGAACGCCTGGATGACCCGGCCGATTTCGTGGTCGTTGTAGGCGACATAGGCGGCGAACACCTCGACCTGCCGGATGAAGAGCTTCTTCGCGTCGGGCGAGAGCTGGTCCCACGGCGTCAGGATGTCGGCCGGCCAGGGCGTAAGCTTCTGATCGGGCGGAATCACGCCAAGCCGCTTCTGGTTTTCAAAGATGCGTTCGCGCAGCTTCTCGTAGCCATCATCGAACAGGTGCATCGCCTGGATCTTGTCCACCCACTCCTTCGTCGGGTGATGCGGCGCGTGCGAACAGCCGGGCACGTAATGGAGGAAGACCGGCTGTCTGGGGTCGGTCTGGTGGATGCGGGACATCCAGCCGATGGCGTCGTCGGCCATTGCCGTGATCATGTTCCAGGACGATTCCTTCCCGGTGATCGGCCAGATCTTCGCGTTGGGATCCGATCGGTCCAACTTCAAGGTGCTCGGGTGATCCTTGAAGGGGTAGATCTGCGTCGTGTTGCGGAAGAGGTTCGGCCCCCACTGGTTCGCGTCGCCGCCGACAAAACCGTAGAAGTAGTCGAAGCCCATGCCGGTCGGCCACTGGGTGAACGGCCCGACCTGGCTGGCCTGGTAGGCCGGGGTGTTGTGATCTTTGCCGAACCAGCTGGTCGCGTAGCCGTTGTCGCGCAGGATGCGGCCGATTGTCGCGTTGTCCGCGCCGATGACGCTGTCGTAGCCCGGAAAACCGGTGGCCTGCTCGGCGATCACGCCGAAGCCGACCGAGTGATGGTTGCGCCCGGTGATGAGCGCGGCGCGCGTCGGCGAGCACAGCGAGGTGGACATGATCCGGTTGTAGCGCAATCCGGTCTTCGCGAGGCGCTCCATGGTCGGTGTCGGGATCACGCCGCCGAAGGCGCTGTTGACCGCGAAGCCGGCGTCGTCGGTCATGATCAGAAGGATGTTGGGAGCGTCCTTCGGGGGCACGACGCGCGGCGGCCACCAGGGCTTGGATTGCAGCGCGTCCTCCTTGATGATCCCGCCGAATTTTGGGGCGGGCGGCGGCAGTTGGTTGCCAGGGATGGTGGTTGTGGCGCCGGGTGAACCGGGAACGCCGGTGGTCTGGATTTGTGCCGTTGTGGGAAGTGCGACCGCCAGGGTGACGGCTGCGAACATCCCGTTCAGTCGGACGTGGTTCGTCGTTTTCATGGTTTTGACGGTGCTTTGCGGTTGCAGGACGGAGGCGGTCTCACTTGGGGAACAGGAACTGGATCTGGGCCCGGAGCTGCCAGTCGGGGCCGTCGCTCGGCGTGCGGACGTTGTAGTAGGCGCCCAACTGGCAGTTCAGCGGCAGCTTGCCGAGGTGGACGATCTTGCCGGCCCCGCCCCCGACCGGGATGACCCAGGCCTCGCGCGCGGACTCCTTCCAGTTGGCGGTGAGAATGGGCGAGGAAGTCAGGTACCAGCCGTGCGGCAAATTGTAGTTGATGAACGGCTGGATGAGCATCGCACTCACGTCCTCGTCGCCCCAGCCGGCGAAGGACCATTGCTGATTGGCCAGCGCCCCGACGACCCACGGGCCGTGCATCGTGAGGGCCACGACCGCCGGGCCGGCCGCCCACAGGCCGTTGCCGAGCAGCGGATCGGTGGCGGTCGGCAGCGTCATCGTTGGGCCAACACCCCAGATCAGCTTGCCCGTTTTGGCGGGGGAGAGGAAGATCGTGGGATTGATATCGCCCAGGCCGGACGCGGGCGAAATTCCGGGCGCGGGCGACGGCTGGTTGATGATCGGAATGATGGTTCGCGTGATCAAGTTCCAATCCTCGTTGAGCGAGATCGGAATGACGGGCTGCACGTTGAGGATGTACTGCGTGACGTCCTTCGGACCGACGCCGAAGTTGAAGTTGTTCTGGAACGGCACGCTGATCAGGTTGGCGACCGGGTTCTGCGCGGCCTTGGCGAGCGCCTCGGTCCGCAGTGCCACGCTGCCTTCGGCAGGATCGGCGGCCGCCGGCAGCGCGAGGCTGCCGGCGAACAAGGCGGTGACGGCAAATCTCCGGGCGGGTTGCATCAATAAAATCTCCGATATTCCAAAACGTCGTCCGCAGAGGACCTCCGGGCAGCCGCAGCCGGTGATCCGAATGCGGCGACAAAGCCAAGGGTCCTCAATTGTCCTGGTTGATGTAGTCGTAGTTCTGGATGAGGACGGTCAGGTTTTTTTCGGGGCCATGCACCTGCACGTACGCCGGGTAATTCAGGCCCGTGGCCAGGGATTTGAACGTGGCGGTGACGGTGACCTCGTCCCCCTGGAAAAACGTCATCAGGGTCATTCGCCGGGTCAGGCGGCTCGGAGCAAAGATGGACAGCGAAACCGTGTCCCCGGGGACCACGACGCTCGATCCGCTGACCTGCAGCGTGCCGTCCGGGCCCGGCTGAATGGGATTCGTGCTGATGAGATTGATGATCTGGCCGGCGTTGGGCGATGTGTATTGGTGAAGGAAGGTCCGCAGACTGTTCAAGTACGCCTCCGACTCCTGCCGTTCCCGCTCGGCAAACCTCCGGCGGAAAAAGCCCCGCGGCAATGGATTCGCCTGATCATTCAGGAGGGCGTGCTGGGGCTGTCCGTCCGGTCCCCAGGTGACCGCATCAATCCGCGTGTCCTTGGGAATGCCGCTTTCCAGGACCTCCGTGCGGCAATTCCAGGAGTATTGCTTCATCAGTGCGGCGTTGCTGTTGCGGGCGGCGATGATGGAATTGGCGAAGCCTTCATTGGGGACCTGCGCCTGAAGCAGGAGCAGGGAGACAAGAGACATCCCGATCGCTGCAAGCGTTTTTCGATTCATGATAGAGGATGATTTCTGGTGATGTTGGAGCGGGATCAAAGGCTTGGATTCAACGAGGAGGCCGGGGGACCGGGACCACGACGCAGCAGGTTCCGCCGGAGCCGACATTCATCTGATACCAGTTGGGGCCATTCTGGCAGCATTCGATGCCGTCCGCGTTGGGAGTGAGGGAGCCCGCAGGCAGGCTCGGGACCGTGCTCCCTTGAGCATGCGTCCTCCCGGGTCGGTGTGGTCGTCGTCGGGGCGTCCAGAACGCTGCAAGCGTCACGGCGTCACCCCTGTGGCACGCGTCAACGAAGGCCATCGGTGTCCTTCGAATCCCCTCCGGTGGTGCTGGGTTGGGCTGTGTCGGCCGTGGCTCGGCCCCGGCGCGTGGCATCAGGCAAAGCCCGGGCAGGCCCGAGGCGGCGATGGAGACGAGTGCCTTCATGTTCAGCCGTGTTCGGGTGGGGTGTTCAGGGAGTGGACTTCAAGATTTGGCGGATCCGATGGCCGCAATCACGGCATTCAGCAATTCGTCGTCCCTGATGGGTTTCCGCAGCAGGTGGCGCGCACCTGCCCTGAGCGCTCGCGGTTCCGCGGTCTCGTCGTCGAGGGCCGTGATGACGATGGTCGGGACCTGCAATCGCCGGGATTCGAGCGCCAACAGCACGTCGAAACCCGTCATGCCCCCCATTTGAATGTCCAAGACCAGGCAGCCTGGCGAGCCCGTGCTCAATGAATCCAGAAACTCGACCCCCGATGCGAAGGTCTCGACCTGGAACCCCGCCGAGCGCAACAGCCGCTCCATCGCCCGACGAATGGATTTTTCGTCATCAAGTACTGCGACCCATCTGTGCGCGGAGGACACCTGTAAAGACAGGCTGCGTCACCGGCCGCCGGGATGACCATTGGACCTTGGTCCAATGACCGCCGGACTTCGCGTACCCCGGGAGCGGGAGTAGATCCCGGCCCTGCGATCGGCTCACGCGGGCCTCCTGCACGCGCGCTCGTCATCACGGGGGCGGCAAAACCCCGGCCCTCGCAGCGAGACGCACCAGCTCGGCGAGCGAGCCGGCGCCCATCTTCTCCATCACCCGGGCACGGTGGACCTTGATGGTTTTCTCGGCCGTCCCCAGTTGGGAGGCGACCTGTTTGTTCAGCCGGCCGCTGACAACGAGCGCGAGCACTTCTCGCTCGCGCGGCGTGAGCGTGGCGAGCCGGCCCTCCAGCACTGCAGTCCCTGCGCGCTCCTGCCGGCAGATCCGGTCCTTCTCGACGGCCAGGCGGATGGCGTTCAGCAGATCGTCGTCGCGCACCGGCTTGGTCAAGAAATCCACGGCGCCCGCCTTCATCGCCCGCACGCTGGTCGGGATGTCGCCGTGCCCGGTGAGGAAGATGATGGGCAGCAGGCAGTTCGTTTCGCCAAGCATCCGTTGCAACGCCAGGCCGTCCAGCCCGGGCATGGACACGTCCAGCACCAGGCAACCAGGGACCGCTGGATCAAGGCGGTCCAGGAACTCCGCCGCCGAGGGAAACGTCGCCGACAACCACCCGGCCGCACGCAGCAGACGCGACAACCCGCGCAAGACGGCGGGGTCGTCATCCACCAGGAAAACGGTGGGAGGAGTCGTCATCGTAGGCCCATGACCTATGTCCCGTGATGGCCCGACGCCCTCGCCTTTGGAAGCACAAAGGAAAACGTCGAACCCGCTTCGGCATTGTTGCGGACCTGGATCCGTCCGCCATGCGCCTCGATCAGGCTGCGGCTGATGGACAAACCCAGGCCAAGCCCCTGTTGTTTCGTGGTGACGAAAGGCTCAAAGATGTCCGCCAGCCTGTCCGGGGGAACGCCGTGTCCGCAATCCACGACCGATACCTGCACGCCACCGCCGTCCGCCGGTCCGGTGCGGACCTCCAGGCGGCGTCTCTGGGGATCCTGGTCCGCCATGGCGTCGCAACCGTTGAGAATCAGGTTGAGGAACACCTGTTGAAGCTGGACACGATCTCCCTGGACGGGTGGAAGCCGCGGATCGAGCTCCGTCAACACGGTGACGTTCCGGGTGACGAGGTCGCTGTGCACCAGTTTCAGGGTCTCGAGCACCAGATCATTGAGGTTCAGGGCCTGAAGCTGCACCTCACCCCGCTTCAGCAGCAACCGCAACCGGCGGATCACCTCGCCCGCGCGCTGATCATCCGCCGCGATGTCCTCGAGGATTTCGCGGAGCTCGTCGAGGTTGACGTTTCCGGATTTGAGGAAGCGCAGGGCCGCCTGGGCGTTGTTGAGGATGGCGTTCAGCGGCTGATTGAGTTCGTGGGCCAGCGATCCGGAGAGTTCACCGAGAATTGCAACACGCGTCAGATGGGAGAGCTTCTCACGGGCCTGGCGCAGGTCCCGTTCATGGGCCAGACGCTCGGCCTGCCTGCGGACCTTCGCGCGCATGATGCCCCACACGCCTCCGCCGACTCCCCCCATCGACGCGGCCCAGGCCAGCCCCTGAAACCATCCGGTCTGCCAGTAGAACGGCTGGACCAGGAACGCGAGACTGGCACCGGTCTCGTTCCAGACACCGTCATTGTTCGCCGCCCGAACCCGGAAGACATACTCGCGTGGCGGCAATTCATGGTAATAGGCCGTTCTCCGACTCCCGGCGTCCTGCCACCGGGAATCGCGGCCTTCGAGCTTGATCTGGTAGCGCACCTTCCCTGGCGCCACCAGACTCAGGGCCGCATAGTGAATCTCGACCCGACGACTTCCCCGGGGCAGCGGCACCGGCACGGCAAACGGCGGGGAGACCCGGGACGGAAGCTCTCCCGTGCCGTATCGTGAAGTGGCGTGTCCTGTCGCGACAGACACGGGCCGATAAAAGGAGATGGCCTCCACCGCAACGGGCGGCGGCAGGTCGTTGAGGCGCAGTTTTGCCGGATGAACCATCGTCACGCCCTTCGAAGTCGCAAACCAAAGGCGTCCGCGTTCGTCGCGGGCGATTGTGGGTTGCCGACCCCGGCTGAACTCGGCTTCAGGCAAACCGTCGCTGTCATCAAAGCGCTGCCACGCAATGAGTCCGTGCCCGCCGTCGGCCGCCGCCAGGAGATCGCCGCGACGCGCTCGTACGAGGTGCCGGGCGGAGGTCATCCAGAAATATCCCAGATCGTCCTCAACGATCGCCAGCAATGGCCCAACGGGAAATCCATCCTGGGCCCCGACGCCGGAGAGCCGTCCGTCCTTCCATCGGAGCAAGCCCCGATCGAACGATCCCAGCCACATCGAACCATCGGGATCCGCTTTGAGGCACGCGATGCCACCGATGGACCGACCGTTTTCCGTCACCTCAACGACGGATTGATCCCCGTCCCAGCGGAAAACACTGCCATCATTGGCTGCCCAGAGGTCACCGGCGGCGTCCTCGGCGAAGCAGGTGACCGCCAGCCGGCGGGAGTCCCCCATCAGTTCAAACCTTCGGAATCCCTGGTTGTCGCAAACAGCAATTGAACCACCGCCCCCCCCGATCCAGGTCCGGCCCTGCGAGTCCTCAAAGAGTGCGATCGGATTCACGCCCCCGATCAGTTCCCCGGGCACGTGCCGGACCCGGGAATCTTCCACAACGCGCAACGATTTGGAGAAGGTACCGGCCCAGAGCCGGCCTGACCGATCTGCCATGACGCTCTGCAGGTAGGACGAGCCGTCCGTGGGATCCAGCAGGGGCGCCGGAGTGGCACCGGCATCGCTGACGCGGAACAGGCCGCGACCATAAGTGGCCACCCAAACCCCGCCGGCGAAGTCCGGAGTGACCGATCGCACGGCGAGGCCCTTGCGGCCCTCAACCAGTCCGAAGTGTCGGAACCGCCTCGGCGTGAGCCGCAACAGGCCGTCGCCGCTCGTCCCGATCCAGAGGCTGCGTTCACGATCCTCAAACACGAAGCGCACCTGGTCGGATCCGCCGTTGGTGGCGTTGATCCGGGTCACCCTGCCCGCAGTCGTCACGCGGCGAAGGCCCTCGTTGTGGGAGGAGATCCAAAGGGTTCCCTGACTGTCCTCTGACAGGCTCCACACACCGCCGGGGCTTTCCGGCAGCGACACCCGCGCGACCTCCACACCCCGTTGCAGCTTGAGGAGTTCGCCGCCCAGCAGCAGCCACAGGGCGCCGTCCCGGGCTGCCGTGCAACCGACCGCATCGCCCTTCACCCCGGGTGGTGGGATCTTCGCCGCCCATGAGCCGTGCTCCAAACGACCAATGAACCCACTTTGCACCGCCCACCAATGCCCGTCCGCGTCCACGCCGCCGAAGTATCCCTGGCCCCTCGCGCCGGGGGGCGAAGGGAGTTCCGTCAGCCTCCCGTTGGAGAACTCGAACAGCCTCCCGTCAAAACTGGTGATCAACAGATCACCATTCGGACGTTCGGTGAACGTGCGCACGTAGCTGTCCGGCCAGCCCTCCACGGGCCGGAATTCCGGTGCCGCCCCCGCCTCCCCCACCACCAGGCCGCGATAAGTGCTGACCCACAGCAGGCCGCTTCGATCCAGATGAAGATTGACGATGCCTGCGCCCGGAAGCTCCGGCGTGTTGCGGGGGTTGAACACTTTGAATTCGACGCCGTTGAAGCGCACCAGTCCATCGAATGTGCCGAACCAGAGGTAACCGTCGGCAGACTGGGCCATGGCGGTCGCGGAATCCTCCGGCATCCCATCTGCGACTCCCCAGGTGTCAATCCGGTGGTCCGCATCGGAGTGATCTGTCCCCCGGGCCGTCAGGATCCCGACCGGGGCCAGACCGTTGATCCCAACGGCCACCGCCAATGCAAGAAGGGCCCGGGAACCCAGCATTATGAGGGCCCTCCCCATGACCTGGGTCAGAAACAGTTCGATGGCTGGGCCGCTCAAACGGTCCCCGCAGCGGCAAACGGGAGCGTTCAAGCAGGTCACCTCGAAACGGGGAGAGATGCGCCCAGTATTCAAGCGTCCGAATGGTCACAATGGGCAGCCAGAGTCGCTTCCTCGAACGACGCCGTGTCCCGGCGGATCGCAAAACCCGCCACCTACTGGGGCAATTGGTCAATTCGGAAATACCGCTGTTCCAAATCGTCACTGGCCTCCGGGAGCTCCACGGTGAGCGTGTCCCCGGTTGCGCGGATCACGGTCGTCCCGGAACCGGGAGGATCCTGCACCGGGATCCAAAGGTCGAACGGGGTCGTGAGTTCGTCCGCGTAGGTGATCCTGTAGAGCTCTCCCGGCACGGTGTCGAAGATCAGCAGGGGCGGAACAATGTCCACCAGGGTCCATTGAAACGGAGCCCCGCTCAGGAGCAGCCCATCCTGCTGGGTGGCAACCCGCACCGTAAAGTCCACCGGGGCCACCGAATCCGTCACCACTTCCAGGAACCAGAGCCCCGCGAGATCGGGAACGAGATTCGTCCGCACCACCACCCGCTCGCCGAGGGTTCCCGGCTGCGGTGAGGAGAAGATGTTGTCCGCCGCGGCGAAGGAAGGGAGGACCCCTTTTGACGCCCGCAGGGTGGCCGGCCCGCTGAGCCCGTAGGTCTCGAACAAAAGCGCTCCGACATCCGGCGGCGACTCGAAGCTGAAATAGGCCGGGTTCCCGGAGACGAGCCCGAGGAATTCAAACGGATCATCGTCGTTGAGGGCGATGATCGTCACTCCCGCCGGCACATAGGTGCCGATCACGGTGAAGGTCACCGGCACCCCGGCAACCGGCATGACCGCAAGGAACCAGCGTCCGGTGTCAAGCCGCACCGGCTGGCTTCCCGGGGTCAGCACAATCACCTCCGGGTCAAGGCCGGGATTCTCGCTGGCATACGCGTAGTTTTCCGGCGATGGCAGCGGGAGCCCGCGCCGCAGATACAGGTTCACGTCCGCGGTCATGTTGGTGACCACGAACGACGCCACAGCGGGCTCCTCCAGGATGTCGAGGAAGAAGTAGCCGACCTCGTCTGGAGCGGACAACGTGGCCTCCAGCGGCACCCCATTGTCCAGACGGATCACGCTGCCCGCCGACTCGATTGCCAGGATGGTGTAGGGGATTGGCAGCAGTGGCGGCGGCCCGGGATCGGCCGAGTAAACAGCGAGATACCAGGTCCCCGGCGTCAGTGGGACCGGCTGGCTGGCCACGTCAATGCGGACGACCTCGGCCTCCACTCCGGCGTTGGTGGAGGCGTAGTCGAACTGGGTGCGGGTCGGCAGTTGCGGCGCCCGCCGGACAACCAGGTTCAGGTCGGTCGTATGATTGGTCAGCACAAAGGTCACCCCCACGGCATCCGGGGAGACGTCGAAGGAATAGTAGTCCAGGAGGCCGTTGTTCTGATTGGTGGCCTGATACGGAATCGCGTTGGTCAACGGGATGATCGGCACCCCGAGATCCACTTGAATGGTGAACGGACTCAGACCCGCGAGGTCCAGATTCTCCACCGACAGATAGTAGCGCTGTCCGGGAACCAGCAGCGGGGGCAGGTTGGTGTTGAGGACGGAGAACAGGAAATTGGTGCCCGTGGTCGGGAGGATGAGCGGTGCGTCCTCCGGCAGAGTGCCCTCTCCGGGAATTCCCAGGGGGTTGTACCAGAGCCCCAGCGCACCGCCGCCGACACTCTGGAGCAGGTTGGTCGCAGTCGAGGCCTCCAGAGGAACATCAATGTAAAAATAGCGGGGTTCGCCTGAGGCCACGTTGGTCGAAAAGGGGACGCCGTTGGTCAGGCGGATCGCCGGGGCGCTGGTGGGCGCGAACGTCAAGGTGAGCTGCCACCCGAGCAGATCGCCGAAAAACGGGGTGCGATTGTCGTTCAATTCGAGGACCCAGGTCCCCTGCCCCGCCCCGAGCAGCGATTCCATCGGCTCCTCGGGAAGGTAGGTGAGGCTGCCCCGGGTCTGGAGAAAGGCCACATCGTCGAGCAGGAGCCCCGGGGATCCGTCCGGAGTGGACATCCCGCTGAACTCGAGGTCCACCGTCGGGCGCGTCGCGCGGATCTCAAAGGTGTTCGTCGTCCAGAATCCGGGCACCGCCTCCACCGGCGGGGGTGTCACGGCCACGCCATCAAGAAACACCGTGGGGGCCATGACATTGGTCTCCCCGGGATCAAGCCGGGCCATGAAGGTGATCCGGTAGCGTTCGCCCGTCACCGCCTCGAAGCTGCGGCGGACCACCCCGTTCGACACGGCCAGGTAGTTCAGTCCCCGGAAGGCGACCGTGCTGTCCTCGACGATTGCCACGGAATTGCTGAGGACCTTCCAAGCGGTGCCAAATCCATCGCCGGCGACATAGGTTCCGGGGCGCACCGCCTCAAAATCATCCACCAACAGCAACTGCTCCCCGGTCACCTGGCCCGCAAACGGAGGCCGCACAAACTTGATCTTCTCAAAGGCCCGGTTGGTGTTCTCGCTGAAGGTGGCGAACAGGGTGTTGGTGACCCCCACACCCGAATCCAGTTGCCCGGGTCGCGACGTGATCAGGATCTGATTGCCCTGGGAATCGGTAAGCACTCCCGTGACGGACCCGCGACCGGCACTGGCATCCGACACCAGGCCGGGTCCGAAGAATCCCCGGCTCGAATCGCCCCACCACCCGGCAATCACCGCGTTCGTTGCGGGTGGCGGAATGGACACCCAACCCTCGATGGTGAACTCGCCGGGACGAGGCAGGACCAGGGCGTTGGTCACGATGCCAAAGCCCGGGCTCGGGAACAGCAGTCCCTCCTCGCCGGGGAACGCCCCTGGCACGGCGCGGACCTGGTGCGTCAGGCCAGCGCGGTTGGCTCCCAGCACATCGTCGCCATTGCCATTGAACGGCCAGAGGGCGAACAACCCGTTGTTGCGGTCGGCCCGCTGCTTGGCCTCGCCGTTGAGTCCGTTGAAGTAGATGTCGCGAATTTCCTGGGGGCGCAGGGCACGCCGCCAGACCCCGAAGTCATCCAGCTGAACCTGCTGGCTCCGGAACTGGAATCGCGGATCCAGCGCGAAAAGGAATTGGTTGCTGGTCACCGGCAGGAACCCGGGCGGAAGGTTCTGCTCCGCCACCACCATCCCGTTGACATACAGCGCCGCCCTCCGGCTGGCCGGTTCAAAGCTCAACGCGACGTGTTGATACCGGAGATTGGTGGAGACGACCGTCGTCCCCAGGCCCTCCGGCGTGTAGCCTCCCCGATCCTCGAACACCACCGCACTGTAGCCCCGGGGATTCTGCAGCCGGACCGAAAGGTCGGAGACGCGCGGATGGTCAATCCTCAACCCGACATCCATCGCCGACACCGGCCGGGCATCGTCCACGAGGAGGGTCGCATACCGCCGGGCCGAATCGGGAATGATCCCCAGATCCTGGGTCTCAAACGTCCGGGTGAACGTGGAGTCCAGCGCGCGTTCAATCTCGGCGCGGATTTCATAGCACACCCGGAAGAGCGCCGGGTTGTACACGGCGATGAAATAGCGGCCCGCCTGGAGCGGGGGGACATCCCGGATGCCCATGGAGATGCTGCCACCCGTGGCCGGGATCTGGGCATACTTGTCATTGTTGAGCGGGTCCAGAATGTCCGGGAATTCATCCCGGCGAATGAACACTTCCAGGGGGACGGCCGGATCAATGTTCCGGATGGTGATGGTCAGCCGGCTGGCCTCCGGCGGAATGAGGATCACCTCAAGGCTGATCGCGCCACCATTGACGCATCGCTCGACAAAGGTGTTCCCGAAATCGTTGGGAATGACCGTCAGTGTGAAGTTGTCAACGCTTCCCGTGTTGCCGAGGGTGTTGTCCACGGTGTTGAGAAACCAGACGCCGGCACCCGAATAGCCGAGAAAGTTGATCAGCGAACCCGGACCATCCGACGGGATCACTCCCGGTTGCCCCGAGCCCGAATCGTCATAGGTGGTGACCACCCGAACCCCGCCGTCAAGTCCGTTGAGCGGCGTATGATTCTGAAGGACCACACCCTGGCCATTGTAATTGAGTTCGCTCAGCAGGTCCGGAAAATTCTCATGGGTCTTGGTCGTGGACACGGTGAGTAACCGAATCGGGTCGGGAACGATGCTGATGGCCAGGTAGGTCTGCACTCCGGGCTCCGCCGGGGTGCCGTCCGGAATGGCATTCCCAAGCGGGATCGTGAACGGCTGGAGGCCGGAGCCATCAGTGGCGAAGAGGGGTTCATCCGTACTGATGCCGATGAACCCATACTCCCCGGCCTGGTGGTCCTCGGACTTCACCCCGACGTAAAACACATTGTCATCGCTCACCGGCTGATTGAGATAGAACAGCAGCTCATTGCCGCCCCGCGTCGTGGACTTGTCCGCCGCCGCAACCGCCTCGGGATTGAGATCCAGCAGGCGCGGATCGCGGGAAACGTAGAGATCCACGTCGGGACCGTTGGTCCTCGCGCGGGAAAGGTTCCCCACCGGAAACGTCAGAAAAACCACATTGCTGCCGTTGAAGTTCGTCTGCCCCGGGAACTCCGTGGGCGCAAAGCCGTTCGTGAACGTGTAGAAACGCCACTGTTTGAACCAGCCATTCGTGCCCTCAACGAGGGGCGAGTTTGCACCGGCCCGCTGGTTGAGCAGCGGCAGACCATTCGAGACCGACCCCACCGGAGGCCGCACAAACTCCAGCGCGATCGGATTGAAGGCCGGGGGCGCCTCAAGGACGCCGATCGAGTTGGTGCTTAACGGATCCAGGTCCGAGGAAAACGCCAGCGCAAAGTCCTGGACGATGTTCGTGGGCGAATCCCTGCGGGCATTCACGTTCACCCGATGGCCCACCACGGTGACCACATAGTTGGATGCCAGGGGCGGCGGCAGGATGAGCCGCTCGACATTGTTGATCCGGTCGAGCGTCGCCACGCCGTTCTCCACAATGTCGTTGGTGGGATGGGCCCTGGAGAACCCGGTCTCGGGATCGAAATCATTCCCCCAGTAAATCTCGCCGGTAAACGTGTTGGAGACGATCAGGTTCAGGTCATTGACCAGCTTGGGGCCCGCCAACGGATCCCCGGGCGGATCGGTCCACACCAGCGCCATGCGCAGGGGCAGATCCAGCGCCTCGGGCGCGGCAATTCTCAGCTGCAGGTCCACCGACTCGCCGGTCGCCAGGCCGGAAGCGAAGTCCACCCCGATGACATCCACCTCGCTCCCGCCGATGGACGCCTTGAATCCGCGGCCCAGGGCGCGCTGGAGGTTCGGACGGCCCCAGCCGGCATAATTGATGAAGGTCTCCTCGGTCGGGACATAGCTGGGGCTCGTCGGCCGGGCGGAATTGATCAGAAGCGCCTTGTAGGCCGCCGGGGACGGGAACAAGTTGACCCGCTGTTCGAAATATTGCTGCAACTGCGCCAGCAACCCCGACACGGCCGGGGTCGCCATGCTGGTGCCCAGCTCATAACGGTAGTCCGGGAGCGTCTGGAGGTTGATCTCGTCATACAGCACCGCATCGGGGAAGAAGGGGGAATCGCGGGGGGGCAGCGGCTCCGGCGTCCATTGCAGCGACCGGGTTGAGATGATGAAACTGCCCGGGGCGACGACGTCGGGCTTGTACCGCCCGTTGGGTCCCTCAATGCCGATGCCGACATTGCCGCGACTGGAATAGAAGGCGACCTGCCAGTCGGTATCGCTGAGGGGCAGCAGCGCCTGGTTCGTGAAGAACGGCCCCGGATTGGTCTGCCAGCCCGGCTGGATCACCAATCCCCCGATCTGCACGGGCTCCGCATTCGTGTTGTACACGATGGCGTTGGTGAACGCGCGGGGACTTTCCAGGGCGCCCACCGTGACCACGTTCTTGCCGTTGCCGGGCGAAACGATGGTGTCGGGAGCTCCGCCGGCACCGTTGTTTCCGCCAAAGCCATCGTTGCCCGCGGCGAAGACGTAGAGAATCGGCTGGTCGCCAGGCTCCAGGGGGAGCGCATCCCGCACAGCCGCATCATAGCTCGCCGAGTGGGTCGAGTACTCATACTCATCAAATCCCGCGTATCCCCAGGAGTTGTTCGAAATCAGGACATCCTCGCGGGTGTTGAACCGTTCCGGGGCCTGCGCGGCGGTCTCCTGGAGGAAGGCGTCCCCGGATGCCGGACCAAACAGCAGGTCCACCGGCAGCACAAACAGCGAGGCGCTTGGCGCCTTGCCCTTGAAATTCGCATTGGTGAGCGACCCGGACGGCGGGCCGTCCGGCGGCTGATTGATGGTCCCGGACTGCGTGCCACTGCCGGCAATGATCCCGGCAACATGGGTGCCATGACCGCTGGGATCCGTGAGGATCTGGGGCTCGTTCGGAATGGTGTACACCCGGTCCATCAGATCCGGCTGGCTGGCATCCACACCCGAGTCGTTTACATTGACCAGCACCCGGTTGCCATCGAGGCCATCGAAGGAATCGGTGTTTTCCGGCACCGTGGTGGAGCCGAGAGCAAACGCGGTGACATCGTTGGCCAGGCGCACCGACCTTCGGGGCTCGACGCGGTGCACCATTGGAAGGGCCGCCACCGCCACGAGCGCATCTGCGGGCGCCTCCACCAGAACCAGGGTGCCAAAGGGTCCGCGCTGGCGGGCCACCTCTCGAATCCCCATTGCGGTCAGCTCCGGAAGTTCCCGGCCGGCCTCGGGGATGGTGAGCATGAGTTGCTGCCCTTCCGGAAGCGGTTCTCCGCGGAGGGCGTGATCCAACAGCCGGGGTGTCAGTTTGAAGTAGGGCTCCAGTGGAAGCATCGCGGCGGTGTCCGGCGCGACGGCCAGCCGGTCCGCGACGTCCGAGGACGCCCGCACCAACAGGGCGTTGTTCGGCACGTAGGAGACGATCGTCCCCCCGGCCGCAGTGATCGCGGACCGGAAGGCCGGGGTGATCGGGCCGGCGGACTGGAGGATCCACGCTTCGGCAGGCCTTGTGGAGCGCAGTGCCGCCGGAATTTCGAGGGGCTCCCCGGTCGCGGTATCCACCAGCGCATTTCGCAGAAGGATGGCCCGGTCGCTGGCCATGAGCTGCTCCAGCGGCGCCGCCGTATTCCGAAGCCGGTTCGTGACCTGGGAGTCCTCATGCCGCGGAACCCCGCCCGGCGGCAGACTGTGGATGGGCAGCCATTTGGGAACCGGTGGGGCGGGGGGAACGGTGGCCATCCGGGGCACCTCTCCCCGCGGGGCGTGGGACTCCGGCGACGGCGACGCCGTCCCTGCCGCACGCGGCACGCGGTCGTCTCGCAACAAACCACGATCATGGACGCGCCAGCCCAGGATGGCGCAGACAATCGCGAAGATCAGGAGGGCCAGTTGATCACGGCGGGAAAGGCGCATGGAAGGCGGGGACTGGGGCGGCGGCTAGGGGTTCGAAAACACCACACGCTGGCTTTCGATCACCGGCTCCAGGCGGCGTGGATCGCCATCCAGGCGCATCACCGTCTTGGTGACGTACTCCCCGGTGATGGTGTAGTTGGTGGTCATTCCGTAGAGCGGTCCCGGCCGCAAATTCACGGCGTTCGGCGCCGGCTTGAGGGTCTGCCCGTAGGAATAGATCACGAACCGCGGATCATCGGTCCGCAGCAACGAGAGGATCTGCTGGGGCAGTCGTTCCAGCACTTCATCGGTGACATTGCGAACGAGCGGCCAGTTCAAATTGCCGCGAAGAAACGGGGCGCGATCCGACAGCGTGGGCACCTGCAAAATGGAGCCAACATTCTGGAAAACGCCACCGGGATTGATCAGCACATCCCCGTTCTGGGGATCGCGCGCCTGAAGCATGTCCAGGAGCCCGGGAACCGGCTCGCCGGAGGCATCCACATAGCCGGCCAGCACGGCACGCACCTCACCCGAGTACGGGTCGAGAAAGTGGGGCCTCGGGTCGTTGGCGGGCGCAGGATCGGTGTTCTGCAGCACGGGAACACCGGTGAGCACCGCGGACCACGCCGCCAGGTTGGTCTGGTTGACCCCCATCTGACCCCGGGCGGCAGTTTCGCTGAGCGCCGTGGTGAAGAGGTCCACAAACTTCCAGTCGTTGGTGGGGACGGTGCGGCGGTTGCCCGCCCAACCGGCCCACGTCACCTCACCGGCCCCATACCGGGTGTAGGCCGATGGCTCGTTGCCCGGCTTCTCCGGAGCCGGCCGCGACTTGAGGTAGAGCGTCTGCCAGGGGGTCCCCCGATGAACCCGTCCCAGTTCGCCAACACCTGCGTATCGAAACTGCGCGTTGGTACTTACGGGAAAACGCCACGCATCGGAGGACTGGATCTGGGGGTCCTTGTACGCGTAGTTGTAGGCCGCCCCGGAAAACGGGTCGCTGGGCGCACGAATTCCAGTGAAGTTGGCATTCGTTCCCCAGGGTGCGTACGCGGACACAAACTTCCGCTGCCGCCCCACATCAAATGCGATGGTGTTGGTGGTCAACTGGATCCCCCGGTCCGATCCACGCACCCAGCCGAAAAACTCGTCCGGAATCTCCACATACTCCGCCTCGGTCAGCAGCGCATATCCTGGAAACAAATCCTCCTTCGTGTAATGCACGAGCGGATCGTTGGCCATCCGCCGGTCGGTCAGGAAAATCCGGGGCGATGGGTTGAATCCCACCTGCACCTGGAGCTTGGAACCGAAATCCGTCTCCAGCCGGGTCTGATTCTGCCCCCCGGGCGGCAGGATCCCGTAGAGGAAATAATTCAGGCCATCAATGGAGTAGTCCTTTGCCGGCACCACCCCCCCGCCGCCCGGGGTGATCAGGTCGCGCCACAGGGTGCTGTTCAACGGGATCTGCCCGATGGACGCCCGCATCTGGTTTTCCAGGCCGATCGTCCGGTTGCCCCCGGCCAGAAGGTTGGTCCGCCAGAAGGACGGCATCGTGGTGGTTGCCGTACCCCCTGCAAGATTTGCGAAAAAGGGACGCGACTGGCCATCGGAGTCCAGCCCCAGCGTGGACAGGAGGTTGGTGCGGATCATCACGCTCTCCTGCGTGACGAAATCCAGCAGCCGGCCGGTCTGCACGTCGGTGATGGCAAAGAGGAACCGGTTCGTGACATAGGCCGAAATGACGGGTGTCAGGAAGCGCTGATTGGCCTGGGAGACCTCCACCCAACCTTCATTGGTCCGGCTTGGTGGAAGCGCCAGCCGCCGGAACGGGTCGTAAATGAAGCTTGTGCCAACGGCAAATCCCCCGGGGATGGGTCCGGCAAAGCTCGCGAGTCCGGGCGGAAACTGCAGAAACTGGGCGGAGGCGGCGTCCCGGACTAGCCCCGGGGCGACATAGGCGCGCGGCGCCCAACCGCGGGGCACCACCATATTGGTGCTCAACATCTCCCGCCGTCGCATCAGCAACACCGAAGCCCCGCCCGAAGTCTCGTCCGTCAGCGCGAAATCCAGGACGTTGGTCGCGAAGATGCGGACTTCCCGGTTGAAAGGCCGTGCGTACGAATTCCAGGCCTCAAACCCGACGAGATTCGTGAGATTGATAAGGAACTGGTACTCGGTGCTGAAACCTGAGCCATTGGAGCCGGCAAACGGCAGGTCGCTCTGCGGCGAGGCCATCCGCGCAGTCTGGTTCGGACGCCGGACTTTCAACCGGCGGGTGGGTTGCACAACGGTCTGCCAAAGCGCCTGGTTGAAATTGGGCAGGCCCTCCTTGGCCCCCACCACCCACGGCATGCCATACACGTTGAAGTCCGCCAGGGAGGTTTGGTCGCTCTCCGGGCGGCTCACCGAAAGGCGGTTGATCGCCTGATCCGCGGTGATCCAGTCGCGCCGCAGCAGGAAGTCGGGAGTGCCGCCAAGAATCTCTTGGAATCCATGCAACCGGAGGAGATTCGGCGTCCGGACATCCCGGTAGAAGACGGGCCGGTACACTGATGGAAGGGCAACCCGGTCCGCCCCCGAGCCCACGAACCGGTTGTTGGCCGCGTCGTAAATGTTCGCAGCCACCTGCAGCAGGCGATGAACCTGGGCATCATACACGTGGTTTGTCGCCACCGGACCGGAGGCCGAGTTGACGACGGTGGGTCCATGGACGGCCAGACCCGGGACCATGTTCTGCAGGCCTGGCGGGAGAAAGGGGAGGCCGTTCGTGAACTCACTCAGCAGAATCCGATGTGCCGCATTGGTGAACCACTCCGCCGGCTCCCACGGACGGAAGCTGCTGATGTTCGCGGAGGAAAGGCTGAGATCTCCGGGAACGTCCGGGGCGTAGTTCAGGTGCAGCCTCGGGCGCCTGTAGAATCCGTAGGGATTGACCGACGGACGTCGCGGCCGTGCCGCCGCGGCCTCGGCAACGTCGCTGTATGCCGGATGAAGCCCCGTCTCGACGCGGGCATCACCAGAATCGGTGCCCAACTGGCCCAGGAGGCGGTAAAACGTGTGGCTGTCGTACGAGCTGAGCAGCGACGTCTGCCGGATCCCGGAATTGTTGGTGTATTGACCGGTCACCCGATGGGCGATTCCAAGGCGCGGCTGGAACAAGTCGTTGAGCTCGACGACGTGGTTGGTGAGGTCCGAACCCGGCCATGGGCGCGCGGCGACATCGTTGTCGTCCAGCCGGCCACGGATGTCCTCGAGGGTGAGCACCAGCGGCCCGTCGGAATAGCCGTCCACAAAATCCCGGCGAAACAAGTCGTTGATCCGGGCTGTGTCCGGACGGCCGGACGCCACCCCGGACGACGCGACCGCGGACATCGGAACAAAACCGTCCTGTCGAAACCGCCAGAGCCGTTCGGCGTCGGAGAACGCGAGCCCGATCGAGGGGGCGTTCAGGTTGGTCCGGTACACGTAGTCATTGACCGTGGCCAGCCAGATGTTGGTGTTCAGTGCGGCAAAGAATCCGGCAGGATTGATCTCCCAGGTCCCCACACCCTGATTTCGCAGAAAGCCGCTGGGCAACAGGGGCGGATTCAGCGTCGCAGGCGGCAGCGGGGCGGCCAGATTCAACCGCTTGGCATCATTGCCCAGGTGGTTGATGTCCAGCGTCCGGTCGGCCGGCACCACCACATAGGCAAAGCGGCCGACAAACGGGTTGGTGCCCGAGTGGGGCACATCGGGATGCTGCAACAGCCCGATCCACTCCGGATCGCCCCACATCCACTCCAGTTGCAACCCATTGGTCCTCCCGAAGGCGTCCCGCTGGATCTGGAGACCGTTGGTCTCGAATTGTCCGTTTCGATTCAGATCGAGGTAGAAGCGGAAATCCCAGGGCGACCTCGGGAACACCTGGGGGTTTCGGTTGGTCTGCACGAAGACCGGCGGACGCGGGTCATAATACAGGTTGCCGAGCATGCGGGCGTAGGCGGCACGGCCGTTGTCGGTCGAAAGATCGAACAACGGCGAGCCATCGGCGCGCGCGTAGGCCACGTTGGTCAGCGCCCGGAAATTGCGGGTGTCCGCAAAGGAAAAACCAAACCGGAAAAAGGGATTGATGAAGTTGGTGGACACCATGAACCCACCGTGCGCGGCGCGATTCGTGAGGGCGGACATGCGGCTGGCCAGGCGCGCCTGGGCGTGGTTCAACCCGGCCTCGGCGACGTACCGCGCATCCACCTGTTCGGCGAAGGTCGTCACCGAATCGCGCTCGCGACGGCTGACCGCGAGGAACGCGACCGCCGTGATCGTCACGACCGACAGCATCAGCAGCGTGATCACCAGGGCGATGCCCCGGCGTGCGGCCGGCGGCGTTGCGTCATGGGGGCTGGGGAACGTCATCGGGACTGGGCCGGCGCGGCCGGCAGGGAGATTCGCTGGCGGAAGACCAGGACGTTGGGCGCGTTGTTCGCGAGGAACCGCTCGCGAACCGAGGGGGCGTCGAGATTCCGGTATTGCTCGACCAGCTGGGTCGGCAGAATGCCAAGTTCAATCTCCACGGCCGAGGGCAGCGCCCGGTTCCGGAAGAACGTGCCGTTCACCGGAAACGGCGGCGGCCCGGATCCGGGTCCGATCACCACGTCCGGCGGCACCGGAAAAGCGGACCGCCCGAGCTGAATTTCCCGCAGCAGCTTGTCGTCCAGCGGCTGGCCCTGCGGGCCGAACGGCGTCACCCGGAAAAACACCACGCCGTCAATCAGACGGCTCACGTGATTGGTGCGATAGGCGGTGTTGTTGAGGAACCGGTTGTTGAGAATCCCCACCTGATTCCCGGCCAGCGCCCCCCGGACGGGCATCGGGTTTTCATCCTCATAGCGCCAGAGCGTGCCCACGCCGTCCACCGTGGTCATCGGGTCCTCACCCGCGACGAACAGGCCGGCGCCAACCCAGCGTCCAGGCTGCTGTTCCACCAGGTAGAAGAGCTCGTGCAGCGCCGTGTCGCGACGCCAGTCATCGCCAAATACCGTCGCCCACCGGGGGCCGATCAGGCCGGCCGCGGTCCGCATGACGACGAGGTTGGTGCCCGGCGGAACCACACGCTCAATGTCCACCTGCCCCCGGCGCAGGACAGGATCCACGACGAAGTTTGTGGTGACTCCCGTCACCGCGGCGCGCCGCACATCCCGGACCAGCAGGTCCATCACGGAACGGCCTCCTTCCGACACATCCACCTGGTTGATGTTCGCCCGGAGCGCCTTCTGGGTCTGGTCAAACAGCGCATACAACGCCAGCACCACAACCGAGAGGATCCCGATGCCCACCAGCATCTCCAGCAGCGAAAAGCCATGGAGACTGCGCCTGCGGGGACGCGGGGCCTGGAAGGGGACGGTTCTCATCGGAGGCCTCAGGGGGTCAGATCGCGATTCAGCGCCGACGGGTCAAACCGACGGGGCCGGATGCTGGTGCCCGGAAGGTACACCGTGTTCGGAGTGTTGTTGGTCAGGCGGGCAAACACCGGGCGGCCCACCACCTGGGTGCGAAAGGTCCGGCGCCCCGGTCCAATGCGCTCCTCGGCACCCACGCGGAACACCGGCCAGCGGAAGGTCAGCCGGAGATCATAAAGCGTTCCGGCAAAGGCATCCCGGTCCGCCCGATTCTCGGCGGGACTGAGCAGCAGGGCGCGAACGCTGTCGGAATCGAGCCTGTAGGCGTTGAGGTACCCCCCCATGACCAGGTTCTGCAGGGTGGTCAGGTTCGTGAACGACGGATTGGGAGCCGTCATGTTCAGCGTGGGGGTCGGGCTGTTCGGGACGAGCTCGACCTCCATCTGATAGCGGAAGGCATCCTCCAACTGGACATCCTCGGGCATCGCCCCGGAGGCCGCAGCCCTCCGGATCTGCGTGTTTTGAGCGCCCGAAAGCGATCGGAACACGGCGATCACACGGTTGCTGTAGACGACGCCCGAATCCACCTCGTACTTGGGAATGGACAGCAGGCTGATCAGTTCCGCGGAGGAGGTGATGCGGGCGGGTGGTTGTGGACGTTCAAAGGGCCCGCCGAGCCGGACCACCTGCCGGCCCGAGGGAACATTCACCGGCGTGTGCTCGACCTGAATGTGGTCCAAATAATTGGTCAGATCCCCCCAGCCCGTCTGCCCCTCGCGGAGGATGTTGATCCATTGCGATCCGTCCTGATCAATGAGGGTGTCCTCCCGGTTTTGCTTTTGCACCGTGAGGCCGGACGGCAGCACGCCCATGATGGCGACCATGGCGAAGGCGATGATGCCGATGCACAGCGCCAGCTCGACCATCGTGAAGCCCGCGCGGCCCCCGGAGCACCGGGCCCCGTTGCTGGAGGAAGGAAGGTTCACTGCGGCGGTTTCTGGTGTTTCACCCGGCCGGTCAGCGCCGACACCCGGAGAATGTGGTTGGTGTAGTTTTTGCGCGGAGTCTCCACGACGTCCGGAACGGCGTCGAAATCGAACTGGTTGGTCTGGCCGGGTCCGAACCTCCTTGAAAACACCGCGCTGCCAACGCCGACTGCGACGAAGCGGTCCGAGAGGGTGATGCCGCTGCCACGGGGCTGACCGTTGGGCAGGAAGTTGTAGAGGCGCCCCTGGGCGTCGAACCCGATTGCCGGCAGGTTGACGTTGGGCAGCTCCAGGGCGTTGCCCGCACGATCGGGGCCGACCGGAAACGGCACCGTGAGCGTCGAAAGGTTGGTCAGCACCACCCGGCCCGGGATCCCCGATGCAAACGGGGGCAGCTCGATCTGCACACCGTTTGTGGGAAACAGGGCCCCCTCCGGAAGCGACCGCCATTCCGTCAGATACCGGCGGCGCCGCACTCCCGGCTGTTCGCCCACGCTGGCCTCCGTGTAGATCGCGTATCCCGAGTGCTGGAGCGGAAACACATTGGTGAAGACGCGCAACGCGGATTCGCGAAAGCGCCGGTCTTCCTCGGACCCCTGCGGCAGCTGCAGGAGACGCTGGTGCGCAAAGGCCAGTTCACGCGGGAAATTGGCCTCCGCCTGGAAGGGCGGCTGCAGGAAGACCAGATACACCGGCGCCCGGTTCTTGATCGCCTGCAGACGGGCATAGGCGAGGTCGTCCTGGAGCTGCCGCTGCGCCGATCCGATGATGTTCTCCTGACCAAACCCCCGAAAGGCCGGGACGGCGATGAACGCAATGAGCGAGATGATCGCCATCACCACCAGCAGCTCCGTCAGCGTGAACGCACGGGAACCCTGCCGGCCACCGCGCCGGATTCGGTCCGCCTTCAAGCCTGGGGGAAGTTCAGACATGGGAGCGATGGGATTGGCAGCGAGTTCAGCGCCAACTGTAAATATTGTCGAAGTTGACGCCCCGGGCGCCGGACGGCTGGGCGGGGTCCCAGCGTCCGTCCGGCCCCAAGGACATCACGAGGACGGGTTGCGATACGAAACGGGCGTTCGGACTGGTGGCCGGTGGATTGATGCCCGCCTGCCCCGCCTGCGGGAAGAAGTCGAGCACCCGGTTGTCGTAATCGAGGTCCATCCGGATGATGTAGGGGTTGCCCCAGGGATCCCGAAGGACGCGATCCAGCTCGCTGACACCGTTCGCCCCGGTGCCCCGGGCGACCTTCGCGTTCAGGAACACGGTCCGCTTCTGATTGAGGTTGTTGTTGAAATTGATCGGCTGGGCCGGCGCGGTGGGACCCGGGAGGTCCATCTGGACGGCGTACGGCGGCGCACCGGCGCCAAAATTGGCAAGGTCGGTCCCGGTGAGAATGGCCATCACCTCGGCGTTGCTGATGTTCCAGTTTCCGGCCGGGTTGACCACCGTTGCGCTCTGGAGCGGCTGCTTCTTCGGATCCCACACCTGCATGCCTCCCTGCTGGGTGCCGTAGGTGAAGTCGGGATACAGTTCGGAAATGGACGCACGGGTGCGGCGCGACGCCGGCATGCGCGTGTAAGCGGCGTTGTAGGCGTTGATGGCCGCCACGAGGTTGGCGATGTCCACCTCGGCCTTCCTGATCTTGGCCTTCTTGCTGGCCCCCGCGAGGGCCGGGAGCAGCATGCCGGCGAGGATGGCGATGATGGCGATCACCACCAGCAGCTCGATGAGCGTAAAGCCGTGGCGCTTGCGGGAGGCGGGAGGACGTTTCATGGGAGCAGGAGTTACCAGTTGCCGATGATCAAAGGGTCTGCACTGCGACCCACGGGCAGTTCCGCCCAAAGGTCATAGCGGCCGGGGTTGTTGGTGGGATTGGTCGAGACATACCGCCAGGGATTCAGTCCTGGATTGGTCGGCACGGGATGCAGGTGGGGGGCGATGCCCGGGGGCCAGGGGACACCGGTGCCGCGTTTTCCTGAGGCATCCCCGGAGTGCCCTACGGCAAGGACCTCAAGATCCGCGTACCCCGGGGTGTTCCGGCTGCGAAACAGCTCGGCGAACTGGGAGGGCTTGAACTCCCGGCGCATCAGGAGCTTCATTTGCTCCCGATCCAGGCGCACCTGGTCGTTGGGGCCGCCAAAGACCCGTGGAGCGCTGTTCAAAACCCCCTCGCGTCCAAAAAACCGGAGAAACACATCGGGATCAATGACTTGGGCGTCGTCGGAGGTGACGAGTTGGCGGTTCTGATTGTCCGCCAGCACGCCGGTCAATTCATAGAATAGGGAATGCTGCGCCGGATTGCTTTGCCGGCGGACCGGGTCGTAGTTGTCCGGAGGGTACACCCCGAATTTGGACTTGTAGGCCTCGATGGCCCCGACGAGCGCGGTCATTTCGGTGCGGATCCGCGCCTCCTTCATCCGGCGGTTCACCGCCGGCGCCAACCCCACCACCAGCCCGGCCAGCACCCCGATGATCGAGATCACCACCAGCAGCTCGATCAGGGTGAAGGCCGCGGTCCGGGAGGGCTGGAAGTACTTGCGATCCATGTGGGGCGGGCCCGGCGAACCGGGCGTTCAACGATCCTTCAATTCCTTTTCCATCCGTTCACTGAGCCACTGCTTGATCATGCTTTGGTAGTTGAGATAGCGCTCACGGGCGAGGCGTTTGATCCGACCGAGCATGCGGGGATCCATGCGCAGGGTGATCGTCACCGACTCCGTCTGGCCGGCAGAAGCGGCCGTCGCCGCCTCCATAAGCCGGAGGTCCACCTCGGCATCCATCCAGAAGTCCGCCTCCGCCTGTTCGCTGTCGAACAGCGGGACCTCCTCCCAAGACGTCACCACCGTGGCTGCCATCATCCCTCCAGAGTCTGGCGAAGCTTCCGCTGGTAGAAATACGCCTCCTGCTCCGTGAACCGCCGGGCGCAGAGCACCCGGACCAGCCGACCGTTGGTTCGATAGACGCTGAAAATGCCCGCTCCGGCCCCGGTACGCCCCAGATTGAAGTAACGCGATTGAGCCCCGAAGCGGGGTGAATCCGGCAACAACTTGGATGCAAAAGGGTCCTCAAAGGACTCCTCAATGTCTCGAACCGTCAAAGAACCTTCCAAAGCAAACGGCGGATTGTTCCAGTCGAACTCCACGCGGAATACGGTAAATCAATCTGCCATGCAATGTAACTACTTTGTATTTACGCCCCGAGCGGCGGGCATGTCAATCACGGCATTCGATAAATTCGAAATTTTCCGCCGCGGCCGTTGAGCCGGCCTTGCGAACCCTCAATCCCCCGCACCACCGCCATCGCTGCCGCCCAGCTTGTCAATGAGGGAGATCAGCGGAAGAAACAGCGCGATCACAATGCTGCCCACGATCACGGCGAGGAAGACGATCATGATTGGCTCGAGCAGTGACGTCATGGCGGCAACGGCATTGTCCACCTCATCGTCATAGGTGTCGGCGATTTTCAGAAGCATTTCCGGAAGCGCACCGGTCTGCTCGCCGACGTCCACCATGGAGATCACCATGGGCGGGAACACCCCGGATTTCTCCAAGGGCGCCGTGATGGTTTCGCCCTCCTTGACGCTTTCGTGCACGGACTGCACGGCGTTGGCCACCACCACGTTGCCGGCGGTCTCGCGGACGATGTTCAACGCTTGGAGGATCGGCACACCAGAACTGACCAGCGTCCCCAGGGTGCGGCAGAAGCGGGAGACGGCCACCTTGCTGATGACGCCGCCGACCACCGGAAGGTGCAGCTTGGACTTGTCCCACAGCCATCGGCCCTTCTTGGTGCGGACCCCCACCTTGAACGCGATGATGATGCCGACGATGATCCAGATGACAGGGCCGGGGAACACCGGCAGGCCCATGGGGGCCGCCTCGCCCAGGAGGATGGTCTTGGTCTTGATCGCGTCGGAGATGGACAGCACGAACTCCGTGAAGCCCGGCATTTGTCCATCACCGAGGAGGTCGGCGAAAATCGTCCGGAACTTGGGCACCACGACCACCATCAGCAGACCCAGGATTGCGACCGCGACGGTCATGACCGCGGCCGGGTAGAACATGGCGGCAACCACCTTGCCCTTGATCTTCTCGGCCTTCTCCATGAACTCGGCGAGCCGGTTCAGCACCACCTCGAGCACGCCGCCCAACTCGCCGGCCTTGACCATGTTGACAAACAGGCGGTTGAAGATTTTCGGATGCTGCGCCAGCCCCTCCGAGAACGTGCTGCCCCCTTCGATGGACAGCGACAAATCGTCAATTGTGTTGCGCAGGGTGGGATTTTTTTCCTGCTTCTGGAGCACCCGAAGGCCCCGCAGCAGGGGGAGACCGGCATCCACCAAGGTCGCCAGCTGACGGGTGAAGGTGGTCAGCACCTTGGTCTTCACCTTCCCGCCGAACCCCGGGATCTTGATGTTGATGCTGCCGGCCCTCTTTTTCCCGCCTCCGCCGCCACCGCCTCCACCGCCGCCCTTCTTCGCGTCCTTCTTGTCCTTGGGCTTTTCGGCCTCAATCACCTTGGTCGGGAAGTAGCCCATCTCCTTCAGGCGGTTGATGGCATCGGCCTGAGAGGCCACTTCCAGGGTCCCTTTCTGCTCCTTGCCACGGGAGTCCATGGCGACGTACTGAAACTTGGGCATAACCGTCCTTTCCCAGGGCTGTCAGGTGTACTTCAACACTTCCTCCACTGTGGATTCACCGGCGTAAATGTTGCGAAGACCGTCATCCCGAATGGTCACCATGCCAAGCTCAATCGCCTTTTGTCGGATCACCACGGTCGGGGCGCGGTCGTTGATGAGGTTTCGGATGGGGTCGCTGACCACGAGGAGCTCGTAGATCCCCTTGCGGCCCTTGTAGCCTGAGTCGTTGCAGTTGGGGCAGCCCCGGCCGTAGAAAAACGTGCGATCCCCCAGATCGTGGGCGGACATCCCAAGCTGCCCCAGCTGCATCTCCGTCGGCTCGAACGGCGTCCGGCACTGGGTGCAGATCTTGCGGACCAGGCGCTGGGCCAGCACCCCCAGGAGCGTGGAGGAAATCAGGAATGGTTCGACCCCCATGTCCACCAACCGCGTCACGGCGCCCGCGGAGTCGTTGGTGTGCAGGGTGGACAGCACGAGATGACCGGTCAGGGATGCCTGGATGGCAATCTGGGCCGTTTCCAGGTCACGCATCTCGCCGATCATGATCACGTCCGGATCCTGGCGCAGGAACGCGCGCAGGGCCTTCATGAAGGTCAGCCCCGTGCTCTCGTTGGTCTGGACCTGCATGATGCCCTCGATGTCGAACTCGACCGGGTCCTCGACCGTCAACAGCTTGGAGTCAATGGTGTTGATCCGGCGGAGGGCGGAATACAGCGTCGTGGTCTTGCCGGAGCCCGTCGGCCCCGTGACCGCGAAGATGCCGTTGGGCTGGTTGATCGTCTCGACCGTGAACTCGTAGATTTCCGGCGGCAGACTCAATGCCTCGAGCTCCATGTTGACCGCCGAGCGATCCAGCACCCGAAGCACAACCGACTCGCCGAAGGCCGTGGGCAGCGTGGACATGCGCAGATCCACCTGCTTTCCCCCGATGTTGACCGAGATGCGGCCATCCTGGGGCAATCGGCGTTCCGAGATGTTCAGGTTGGCCATGACCTTCAACCGGGAGGTCACCGGGCTCGCGAGATTTTTCGGGGGGGGCGCCATCTCGTAGAGGGCGCCGTCCACGCGGTACCGGATCTTGAACTCGTCCTCGAAGGGCTCGAAGTGGATGTCGCTGGCGCGGTCCTGAACGGCCTGCATCAGCACCAGGTTCACGAACTTGACGATGGGCGCGTCGTTCAGCGCCTCCGATCGGAGGTCCGGTCCGCTCGGGCGGTCGTCGTCGTCGGAGGACTCCCCCGCCCCTCCCAGTTCCTTGAGGACGTCCAGATACGCCGTCCCGGACTGGGCCGGATAAAACTTGGCGATCGCCTTCTGAACCTCCCCCGGATCGGCCACGACGAGCTGGATCTCGTGCTTGACCGTGAATCCCAGCTCGTCAATGACCGCCGGGTTCAGCGGGTCCACCAGTGCCACCTGGACGCTGTCGCCATAGATCGCCACCGGCATGCACTGGTACATGCGGGCGCTTTCGGAGGGGATCGTGGCCACGACCTCCGGGGTGATCGCCTCCAGGTCGAGTTCGACCACGGAGGTCCCCATGTGTTCGGCCATCAACTGCAGCACCGTATCCCGGTCCAGCAACCCGTAGTCCTGGACGATCTGGGCCACCGGCTTCCCGCTGCGCGCCTGCTCCTGGACGACCTCCTCCGTCTGGAGGTCATCGAGCATGCCGCGCTCCCGGAGCAGCAGCAGCAGGGGGTCGGAGACGATTTCGGCCATGGGTCAACGGCGGTTCTCAGTCGCGGCCGCAGCGGCCTTGGCCGCCTTGAGCTCCTGGAGCTTCTGAAGGATCGTTGCCGGATCCTGCGCCTTGGTGATGACCTCCTCCTCGGCGATCATCCCCGCCTCGAACTTCTCGATCAGGAAGCTGTCGAGGGTCACCATGCCAAACTTGGCTCCCGTCTGGATGTCGGACTGGATGCGGAAGGTCTTGTTGTCGCGGATCAACGCGCCAATCGAGGGCGTGTTGACCATGATCTCGAAAATCGCGACGCGTCCCGGCTTGTCCACGCGGGGCAGCAGCAGCTGGGAGATGACCGCCTGCAGCACCGTGGAGAGCTGGATGCGGATCATCTCCTGCTGGTTGGTTGGGAAGGCGTTGGTGATGCGGTCAATGGTCTTGGCAGCGCCGGTCGTGTGCAGGGTGCCGAAGACCAGGTGGCCCGTTTCGGCAGCGGTGATGGCCGCCTCCATGGTCTCCAGATCCCGGAGCTCCCCGACGAGGATGACATCGGGGTCCTGCCGCAGCGCACGCCGCAGCGCCTCGGCGAAGTTCGGCACGTCCACGTTCACCTCGCGCTGGGTGACCACCGCCTTCTTGTGCTTGTGGTAGTACTCGATCGGATCCTCGACGGTGATGATGTGGGCCTCCTCCCGCTCCTCGTTGATGATGTTGATCATCGAGGCCAGCGTGGTGGTCTTGCCCGAGCCGGTGGGCCCGGTCACCAGGATCAGTCCGCGAGGTTTCCAGAGCAGCTCCCGCGCGCTGGGCGGGATGCCAATCTGCTCCATCGTCAGCAGTTTGCTCGGGATCTGCCGCAACACGAGGGCGAAATTGCCCTTCTCCTTGAACGCGCTGACCCGGAAGCGGGCCATCTCGCCGAACGCAAACCCGAAGTCGGCACCCCCCTTTTCGCGAATCTGCTGGATGTGGTCCTCCGACGTGATGGAGCGCATCAGTTCCTCGGTGTCTTCCGGCTTGAGCACGGGACCCTCCACCCGGTGCAGAATGCCGTGCAAACGGATGACCGGCGGAATGCCCACCCGGATGTGAAGATCGGCGGCACCCTCCGAGACCATCAACTGCAGCAAATCCGACATCTGGTACGACATGGCGAAATCCTTGGGCTGATCGTCAATGTGATGCGAGCAAACTAACCATAAGCAGGCGCAGTGCCATCGGTGGACCTCAATGCTCGCTGACCGTGGCCCGGATGACTTCGTCCACGGTGGTGAGGCCGGCGAGCACCTTGCGGGTGCCATCCTCGCGCAGGGTGCGCATCCCCAGCTCGAGCGCCTTCTTGCGGAGCACGTTGGACGGCACCTTGTCGAAAATCAGGCGGCGGACCTCGTCATTGACGATGAAGATTTCGAAGATCCCGAATCGGCCCCGGCATCCGGTCTTGTTGCATTCGCTGCAACCCCGGCCCTTGCGCGGGGTTCCCTGGGCGAGCTGTTCCGGGGTGATGCCCAACGCCTTGGCATCCTTCTCCGGAAGCTCCATGGGCGCCCCGCAGCTCTTGCACACCTTGCGGACGAGCCGCTGCGCCATGAAGCAGCGCGCCGAGGACGCCACCAGAAACGGTTTGACGCCGATGTCAATCAGCCGCGTCACCGCTGACGGCGCGTCGTTCGTGTGAAGCGTCGAGAAGACCAGGTGACCGGTGAGCGAGGCATTGATGGCGATCGTGGCCGTCTCCAGGTCGCGGATTTCCCCCAGCATGATCACGTTCGGCGACTGGCGCAGCATGGAGCGCAGGGCCGCGGCGAAGGTGAACCCGATGTGCTCGTGCACCTGAACCTGGTTGATCCCCGCCAGCATGTATTCCACCGGATCCTCGACCGTGATGATCTTGCGGTCGGGCCGGTTGATGTAGTGGAGGCAGGAATAGAGCGTGGTGGTCTTGCCCGAGCCGGTGGGTCCCGTAACCAGCAGAATCCCGTCCGGAAGCCCGATCAACCGCTCGAAGGTCGCCTGGTCATCGGCAAAGAAGCCCAGCTCGGCAAGCCCCAGCCGCAACCCGGACTTGTCGAGAATACGCATGACGATGGATTCGCCATGCTGCGTGGGAATCGAGTTGACGCGCAGGTCAATCGTCTTGCCGCCGACGTTCGTGTTGATGCGCCCGTCCTGCGGGACGCGCCGCTCGGCGATGCTCATGCCCGACTGGATCTTCAGCCGGGCCAGGATGGGGGCCTGGAGCCGCTTCGGCAGATCCGGCTGTTCCACGCACACGCCATCAATGCGGAACCGGAGCCGGAACCGTTTGGCGAGGGGCTCAAGATGGATGTCCGACGCCCGCTTCTTGAACGCATCCACGATCACCTGGCTCACGAGCCGGATGATCGGGGCATCGGCGTCCACCACGTCGGTGTCTTGCGTGACATCCCCCTTGAGTCCACTGACCTCGACCTCCCCCTCGGTGATGTCCTGGATCATCTTCGCGATGCCGCCGTCATCACGTCCGCTGCCGCCGCCGCCGTAAAACTTCCCCAGGCCCTCCTCAATGTCCGCGGCGCTGGTCACCCGCAGTTCGACGTCTCGATTCAGGGCGTGGCGCAGGCCGTCCACGGCGTCAATGTCGGACGGATCGCTCAAGGCGACGATCACCGCGCCGACATCGTTTTCCCCGATGGGGATGACGTTGAATTTTTTGGCGACGTGCCTCGGAACCAGCGCAATCGCCTCGTCCGAGATCCGCAGTTCATTGAGGTTCACCGATTCCACCCCGAAGTAGGTGGCCTTGGCCATGGTGACCACCGCACCGTTCAGCACCCCCCGCTTCACCAGGGTGTCGAGCACCCCCTCCCCGGCGGCCTCCGCCTCGACGCGCCCCTCCTCGACCTGCTCCGCGGCGAGCAGGCCCGTGTCGAGCATCGTATCAATCAGGTAATCGTCCTTGGCAGCCACAATCGGTAAAACCCGCTCCCCGCACCGGTCTTCGGCCGGGGAACGCGCGCAGGAGTAAAACGGAGCGATCAATCCAAAGTCAAACGTTGAGCCGCGAACCGCCGCAGGAGACGACACCGGCTTCCGGATCGAGGCGCCAGATCCGGGTGCCGTAGAATGGTTCAAGACGAATGGCCGCCTTCAACGGGCCACCGACGGCCGCTTCCGGGACCTCCTCCCGTCCCGAGTCGCCATCCCGTCCGCCACCCCGCTTGTCCGCCGCGGGCTTGATGCGTCGTGGCGCCGGAAATTCCATCGCATTCGCAGGGGTCCCCTCGGACCGCGCAATCCTGACGCCGCAGTGGCGACAACTTTTTTCGTGCAAAGAGCCGGGAAAGGAGTCCGATGCAGGTAAGGCCAAAATCGCCAGCCCGCCGACAGTGGATTGGCGGACGGCTGAACCTACCGACAACACCAAACAGGATCCCTGGAGCCGCCATGAAACCGCAAGTACCGTGGGTGATGGGCGTTGCAACCTTTCTGGTTGCGGCCTCACTTGTTTCCGTCAGGAACTCCTCTGCCACCCTCCCGCTTCTCGGCGATCCAGAGGACACAACCGACCCCTATCAGGAGGAATTGAGGGCTGCGGAGGTGTCACGAGCCAAGGATCCTGCATGGAAGCCAACCTCGACGGAAACGGGCGTCATCCAAGTGGGCGGTGGCAAGTCTCCGGGGATTCTCAAGAATTTCTCCCTCGATGCGGAGGGGAACGTGCTCGCCTGCGTCGCTCCCCCGCCGGAGTCGGGTTCTCCCGGCATCCGCGTCTATTCCCCCGAAGGCACTTTGCTCCGGACCCTGCCGCTCAAGATCCGTCCCGGCGCAATTGACGTGGCACCGGACGGCTCCATCTACGTGGCCGGTTCCGGCATGCTGCTCCTTCTTGACGCCTCCGGCCGGGAACTGGCCTCCGCCGCTTCGCCGGTGGTGGATCTTCCGGTGGCAATCTCGGGCGAACTGGAGGAATTCATTCAGGAGTCGGCCCGCGAGACGCGGCGCCCGCCCGAAGAGGTCCGCAAGGAAATGCTGGAAAATCTCGAACGCCGGCGTGCGGAGGTCACCGGGCTGGCCGTTTCCGGCGAGGACGTTTTCCTGGCCGTTCCCACCCCGGATGAATTCACGTACCGGGTGTACCGGTTCGGGCCCGGCCTGTCGAATCCCCAGCTGGTCGTGGAAAAACTGCGCGGCTGCTGCGGGCAAATGGACATCCAGGCGCTGGCCGGCGAGCTCTGGATCTCCCACAACGCCCGTCACACCGTCGAGCGCCGCGATCGCGACGGCAAACTGGTCGCGAAATTTGGGAAGGCCGGAAAAGTCCGCCCCGCGGATTTTGGCGGCTGCTGCGAGCCCAAAAACTTGTGTGTCCTGTCCGGGGACGAATTGCTCGTGGCCGAGTCCGGCCCGCCCACCTGCATCAAGCGCTTCTCTGCGGACGGCCGTTTCATCGAGGTCGTGGCCATCCTGAAGGGCAAAGGGGAATGCGTTCGGGTCTCCGTCGCCGCGAGTCCGGACGGCCGCAGATTCTATCTGATGGACACGGCGGCGGACGCCATCCGCATCTACACCAATGAGCGATCAAGTCCCGAGTAGACCGATTTTGGCGCAACACAAATGAGTTCCCCCCATGGTACGTCCATCGCCAGAACCACCGGCCGGGCGAACGTTCTGCGGGCGGCCGGTCCGCTGGATCACCTGGCTGCTCCTGACCGCGGTTCCGCTGTGGCTCAATGGGGTCTTGGGGGCGGTGGCGGAAGGGACGGGTGATCCGATTTCGATGGTGGTGATGGACCCGCTGGCCGCCGAACTGGCCTGTGTCTGCGTCAAAGGACACGGGCAGCGCAACTATCGCCGCCTGGCTTCGCGGCTGGAACACTCACTCCAGGAGCGCATCGGCATCGAGTTTTCCGACGATCTCAAGGACACACTGGCGCATGGCGGTGTCTCCAGTCAGCTGATCCTCATTGGGGATCGCTCGCTCGTGAATCACGCCGCGGAGCAGGTCGGATTGAAATGCCGGCCGCTGTGCGAATTGACTGACCGGGATGGAACGACATCGCAGCCGGCAGTGTTCCTGGCCCGGTCCGATGATGCCGTCCGCAGCCTTTCGGACCTCGCCGGGCGCACGCTGCTGTTCGGTCTGCCGCCCGCCGACGCCCGGCATGCCGCCGCCTTGCGCGCGCTCCGCGGCGCTGGCGTGGAGGCTTCCGTCACCCTGGAACTTCGCGACACCTTCTCCACCGCCGCGCTGGACCTATTGGACGCCGAAACCGCACCACTGCCGACGATCGTGGTGCCGGGTTACGCCCTTCCCATGCTGGAAGGCTGCGGCACCGTGCCCCCGGGTCGCCTGAGGGTGGTCGGACGTTCGGATCCGGTGCCGTTCACCACCGTGTTCGTCAGCGAAGCGGTGTCCGCCGGCCGCCGCACTCAACTGCTGAAGGCGCTGCTCGACGTCAACCAGGACTCGCGGCTTTTGGCGCTCCTGGAGAGCCGCGACGGCTTCAAAGTGCCGCCGGCCTCCGCCGGTCCAACCACGGACTGGCCGGATTGGCGGGGTCCGGGTCGCGACGGCCGGGTGCCACGGCTGCCCTTCCGGCTGCCAGAATCGCCACGGGTTGTGTGGCGAAAGGCTGCGACTCCCGAGGGCCTGGCCGGATTGAGCCTCCGCAACGGCCGGCTCGTTGTTGCCGGACGGGATTTCGCAGATGAACGGGACGTGTACCGCTGCCTGGATGCTGAAACGGGCCGCGAACTTTGGCAGGTGTCCTTCGCGGCACCCGGACGGCTGGACTACGGTCAGGCGCCCCGCGCCACCCCGATGCTCGACGACGAGCGCGCCTATCTGCTGGGGGCCTTCGGGGATCTCCGATGCGTCCGGCTGACGGATGGTCGGGTCCTGTGGCAGCGAAATCTGGCGGGTGAGTTTCATGGTAAAATCCCGACCTGGGGGGCTGCGGCCACGCCACTCCTGGTGGACGGCCTGCTCATCGTGAATCCCGGAGGTCCGGAAGCGGCGCTGGCCGCGCTGGACCCTGCAACGGGAAAGACCCACTGGACGTCCCCCGGGAATCCAGCGGCCTATGCCGCCTTCCTCTGCGGGGAGTTCGGCGGACGCCGCCAGCTGGTCGGTTACGACGACCGCTCGCTTGGAGGCTGGGACGTGCAGACCGGCAGACGCCTGTGGACCCTCGTCCCCGAGCACCCCGGTGACTTCAATGTGCCGACGCCGGTCGCCGCCCCTGGCGGGCTGATCCTCTCCACGGAGAACAATGGGACCCGATTCCATCAGTTCGACCCGGCGGGTCGGATCCTCCCGCATCCCACCGCGGTGAGCGAAACCCTGGCTCCGGATACAGCCACACCCGTGCTCGGTGGCGGCAGGCTGTTTGGGGTGCACCGGGGACTGCATTGCCTCGACGTGAAACAGGGACTGCGGACCGTGTGGCATCTTCGGGATGCCGCCCTCGATGAATTCGGCACCCTGTTCAGCGATGGGGAGCGGGTGCTGGCGGTTGCATTGAGCGGTGAGTTGATCCTTGTGGATGCCCAATCCGACGAGGCCCGCATTTTGTCCCGGGCCCGGATCTTCGATAATGATGTGGAATCGTACGCCCATCCCGCCCTCGCCGGCTCGCGCCTATTTCTAAGGGGCGGCTACAGCGTGGTGTGTGTCGCACTGGACGACCCCTGAAGACGGCCTCCGAATCCCGCAACCGAAGGACCCATCTCCTTCCATCCTCGCCATGAACTTCCGGCAATGCGCCCCGCTGGTCCTCCTGTTCGGTCTGCTGCTCCACAACCCCCGTTCGTCGGCGGAACCCGGGGGAGCGCCGTCTTGCGATCGCCTGCTCCCCGGACTTCGCCCTTACGTCGGGGCTGTTGTCCGCGAATTGGATCAGGTGCCGCCGGAGCGCCGGAAGGTCCTCGACGAAATTGCCGGTTCGATCGCGACGCAACTCAAGGACGTCGGACGGTCCGATCTCACGTTCATCTGCACTCACAATTCCCGACGGAGCCACATGTCACAGATCTGGGCAGAAACGGCTGCGTGCTACTTTGGACTCGCCCAGGTGCAGTCCTGGTCGGGCGGCACCGAGGTCACCGCGTGCAACTGCCGGACCGTGACGGCGATGCGCCGGGTGGGCTTTGACATCACGGATGTCACCGACGGCGACAACCCGTTGTATCTGGTGCGCTACGCACCAGACCGCCCACCAATTCGAGCGTATTCCAAGCTCTACAATGCCGATGGCAACCCGGATCGGGGATTCATCGCCCTGATGGTGTGCAGCTCGGCGGATCGCTCGTGTCCCGTGGTCGCGGGCGCCGCCGCGCGCCACGCCATTCACTTCATGGATCCCCGCCTCTGCGATGACACTCCCGCCGAAACGGCCGCGTACAACGAACGATGCCGCGAGATCGCACGAGAGATGTTCTTTCTCATGTCGGAGGTGCGTCGCAAAATCCAGCCGGTGACGGAATAGGCGCTCCCGGTGTCGGACCGTTGCATTGCGAATCCGAATTCGGAGCGGTCCGGATTGCCGACCGGGGAGGCCGCATGGTAGCCCATGCCCCTCCATGTCGTGGTTTCGCCCGATCGTGCTGATGGCTGTGGCCGGCCTCGTCCACGCCGAGACCCATGTTTCCAACCGGAATCTATGGATCAACTACGTGGGCGACCATCCGTTGGAGAACCCGCGATGGGGGGTGCACCTGGAGACCCAGATCCGGCGCTCCGATTTTGGCGGCGCCTGGCAGCAACTGCTGCTGCGTCCGGGGCTCAACTACGCCATCAACCGCACGGTCAGTGTCAGTGCCGGTTACGCCTGGGTGGAGACGCATCCCTACGGCGACCTGCCCCTTCCCACGGAGGTCCCTGAAAACCGGGCGTGGGAGCAGGCGCTTTTCCGACAGCAGGCCTTGGGACTGGACTGGATCCACCGGGTCCGGCTGGAACAGCGATTTCTTGGTCAAATTTCGGTCCAGGACGGGCAGGCGGTCGTGGATGGATGGCGGTACGAGAACCGCTTTCGCTACCTGCTGCGCACGAGCGTGCCCCTCAGCGGGGACCGGCGCTGGTACCTGGCATTGTGGGACGAGGTGTTCGTCAACTTCGGGGCGAACGTCTCTGGAAACCACTTCGATCAGAACCGGATCTTCCTCGGCCTTGGCTGGCGAATCAATGACGTCACCCGGTTGGAAACCGGGTTCCTCGAGCAGACCCTGCAACGTCGCGGCGGCACCGTGTGGGAGTTCAATCAGACGCTCGCAATCTGGCTGCTGTCGCAATGGCCCGGCCGGCAGTAGCACGTGCTCCCGCGGCCCCGGCGATCGCTCCGCTGCCGGGGGCCGGGTTGCCAGTCCCCCGCTGGGAGGCACCGCAACGCGTCGCCATCCGGCGCAATCCACCGCCAACCGGCGTGGTTGCTGGCCCCCGGGGCGCACCGTAGCGTCCCGGTCTGTGGACACGTCCGCTCCCGCACTGCGCAGTCGCCCGTTGCCACCGGGCGGCGAGGCGGCCGTGTGGAGGGCCGTGGGCGCCCGCTGGCGCCAGCTCTTTGGCGATTTTGCAACGCTTGGGGTGAGCTTTGAATGGCATGAATTCACTCCCGACCAGGAGGTGGACTGGGGACGCAGTTTCCATCCCAACAGCATTGAGCTGTGCCTCAACCTCGCGGGAGTCGGGAGGGTTGCGGCTGACGGTTCCGCCATGCAGTTCGGCCCCTGGACCGCTGGATTCTACCGGCAGGGCCGCACCGCGCTGCGCGCGGGACGTCGCGCAGGCGAGGCGCACCGGTTCATCACCGTCGAGATGGCGCCCCAGTTTCTCAACCACCACCTCGATGCCGCCGCCCCGGAGTTGCATCCCCTCATCCGCAGCGTCGCCGCCGGGGAGCGGGGGAATTCCGCGGTGGGCACGGTCGAGCCGATGAACACGCGCCAGCGCGATCTGGTCACGAGCCTCCGCCAACCCCCCGTCCTCGCCAGCGCCCAGTCGGTGTGGTACCGGGCCAAGGCGGCGGAGCTGATGGGCGAATTCTTCTTCCAGCCAGCCTCGGACACGGAGCTGTTTTGCCACCGGCAGCAGCGCGTCGCCCGCGACCGCGTGGACGCGGTCATGGCGCTTCTGAAGCGCCGCCTCACCGACCCGCCCTCGCTCGAGGAAATAGGACGCGAGGTCGGATGCAGCCCGTTCTACCTCAGCCGCACGTTCTCCAAGGAAACCGGCGTCACCATTCCCCAGTATCTGCGCCAACTCCGGCTGGAGCGTGCCGCGGAACTGCTTCGTTCCGGCGAATACAACGTCACCGAGGCCGCGATGGAGGTCGGCTACAGCAGTCTCAGCCACTTCAGCCAGGCCTTTCATCAACAATTCGGTTGCTGCCCCGGGCTCTACCCCATGGCCACACCGACCCAGCGCGCGGCGGGGGCGGCACCATCAAGGCCCGAGGCCTGACCCCAGCCACCCAAGGAACCGGCCCGTCCGTTCCAGCATCCACCCAAGCGCGGTGCCCACGGTCACCCGGCCAGTCAGCAGCGGGAGTGTCACCAGCAGGATCCACACATTGCCCAGCCAGATCACCGGCACCGAGACCACCCAGCCCTCAGCTTCGATGTCGGGCTGACGGAGACGCAGGATGTATCCGCTCAGCGTAACGTGAAACGCATAGGTGAGCCCCAGGCCGAAATGAAACCAGGGGGTCAGGTCCCTGCCGTCCAGCAGCCACACCGCCAGACCCCAACCCGCCGACCAAAGGACCGCATAGAGCGGGAAAAAGTATGGGGCCAGGACGATCAGCGTATTGGTCCGGGTCACCACAACCTGACCGCCGCGCGACGAAGCGCGAAAGGACTTCACGCGCCCGCCAAAGAGCCAGGTCCAAATCACATGGGTCAGCTCATGTCCGATGACGTAGAGCCAGAGCGGTTTGGGCAGCAGCAGGAAGATCGCCACCCAGCAGGCGGCACCACCAAGGAATGCGACCCAGAACCCCGCAGCGGCTTCAGAGGCCCGCAGGACCGGAACCAGGGCCCACGTGGCGCCGACACACCACGGGAGCAGGGCGAGGGCCAGGAGCCATCGCCAGATCCTGTGGCCCGTTCTGCCCGGATTCCGGTTCATCGCCGCGCCGTCGGATTGCCGGAGTTCCGGCGACCGATCTCACCGCGGGCTGCCGGCATCGGGTTCCCGGGTCGGCGAGGGTTCCGGGAGTGGCTGCCGTGGCAAGGCCCTTGGCGTGACCAGAAAAATCCGATCCCCCAGCAACTGACGGGCGCGCACCACGGCCACCTCACGTTCCAAAGCCGCCGCGCGCCCGGGGAAGAGCCGCTCCGCCGAGATAATGATCCGGTCACCGGCCGGACTGTCCGCTGCCGCTGCGGTGCTCACGAGAGATCGAAGGCATTCCGGCCGGGCTTCAGAGGCCGCCAGGATGACGGCGTCCGCAACCTGGGGTGCCGCGCGAACCGCCGCCAGCACGCAGGGCCCGACCGTGGCGGGGTGAAACCGGGCGGCGGCGATCACCACGGTGGTTGCGACGGCGGCCTGGTCCGCCGGAGCGGCCGCCGAAACGAGTTCCGAAACCGCCGCCGGTGCCTCAGGCGCCGGCGTGCGCCCCAGGCGCCGCGACAGTGTCTCCAGGTCGGAGGCCTCCACGGCGCGGGCACTGGTCACCAGCATCCCGGTGGCAAGCGCCAGCAGAACCAGGCCACGCCGCCAGCGACGCCGTTCACCATGTGGACTCTTCACTCGATCAGGCCGGGTACCGTGCATCTGCAACGCCTCTTTGCGCGACCGGTGCTCCGGCGTCAATCCAGGACCGGCGCGGGCCCCGCGGCCTGCGCAGGTTCCAGGACGACCGTCGCAGGAGCGTCTCCACGGGGGCCCGGCGCCCCGGATTCAGTCCCCGGCACGACGGGCGCGCCCTCAGCGCCCTCGACCGGAATTGGCTCCGGATGGAAAGCCAGCGCAACGTAGGCGTAGGCGATCAACTCCGACAGGACCGACCGCACTCCGGCGCTGGAACTCCACCAGCGTCGGGGGTCATAGGTCGGATCGGCGGCCGAGATGATTCCCATTTCGACCTCCGGTCCCATGGCCATCTCAAACAACTTCCTCGAACGGCGGGCGTGGGCCCCCACGGTGACGAGGTTGATTCGTTCTGGCGCCTCGCCCCGCGCGTCAAACCATTGGCGCAGGGCCACTGCCGTCGAATGGGTCCGGTCACGGTCCACGCGTGCCGCGGGCACCTCAAGGATTGGAATCGGGACCGGGGCGTTCGACGGAGCCATCGTGCGCAGGGTCGCGGCTCCTGCCTCGGCATAGGTGCGGTACCCGCTCAGCGGCCCCCCGACCTCCACGGGCCCGCCGGTCACCAGCAGCCGCGTATACCCGCCCCGTTGAAACTCCCGGAGGGCGGCCCCAAGCACCGGATCGTAACACCAGCCTTCGACGACCAAGGTGTCGGTGGCCACGGGACGCGTCACCGCCAGAAACGGGTGGACCGTCAGTGCCAGCCCGATGGCCCCACCAACGGCCAAGAGCAATGCCAGCGTCCACCCCTGCCAGGTCGGCACCCAGCACACCCGTTGCCGCCAAAACCACCCGGATGGCGCTGTCTCGTTTCTCTGCACCCGCCGAGCGTATCCGATGACCGCACCGCAATCGAGCCGAAGGCGCCGCGAGAGCCGGGGGGTCTGTGCCCGCTCCGGAATTCCCGCCCAAGGCCTGCGTGAACCGGCACCGGAATCCAAACGGCACTTGCACGCGGAAAGTCGGCCCGTAACGTGCGTCCCGGGCCCGGAACCCCGGGCCCCGAAAACTGATGATTCATCCGTCCCCCGCCGCCGCAGCCCATCCCCATACCGACCGGTTTGAGACCCGACACATCGGTCCCGGCCTGGCCGAGCAGGCCGCGATGCTGGAGCGTTTGGGGTATGAGTCCCTCGAGGCCCTGGTGAACGCCGCCGTTCCCTCCGCCATCCGCCTGGAGCAGCCGCTGGAGCTTCCGGGGATCCTTCCGCTGACCGAGCATGAGGCCCTGGAGCGGCTGCGGACCATCGCCTCGCAGAACCGGGTCTTCCGGTCGTTCATCGGCATGGGCTATCACGACACGCTCACGCCGCCGGTCATCCAGAGAAACCTCCTCGAAAACCCCGGCTGGTACACGCCGTACACGCCGTACCAGGCCGAGATCTCCCAGGGTCGCCTGGAGGGGCTCTTGAACTTCCAGACGCTGGTCACCGACCTGACGGGCCTCGACATCGCCAACGCCTCGCTGCTGGACGAGGCCACCGCCTGTGCCGAGGCGATGATGCTCTGTCACCGGGTTGCCGAGGCGGCCGCCGCGCGCGGCGGGGTTCGAAATATCTTCTTCGTTTCGGATGCGTGTCACCCGCAGAACGTGGACATCGTGCGTCACCGGGCGCGGGCACTGGGCGTCGAGGTTGTGATCGGAGACTGGCACCAGTTTGTGTTCACTCCCGACGTGTTCGGAGCCCTGGTGCAATATCCGGCAACTGATGGCTCGGTGCCGGAATACGCTGGATTTGCAAAAGCCGCACATGATGCCGGAGCCCTGGTGGTCGTGGCCGCCGACCTTCTGGCCCTCACCCTCCTCCGGCCTCCCGTGGAGATTGGGGCGGACGTCGCCGTCGGCAGCGCCCAGCGCTTTGGAGTTCCCTTGGGATACGGCGGACCCCATGCGGCATTCTTTGCGACCCGGGACGCCTTCAAACGCCAGATGCCCGGCCGTCTCGTCGGGGTCTCCCGCGACGCACAGGGGCGTCCGGCCCTGCGGCTTTCCCTGGGCACGCGCGAACAGCACATCCGCCGTGAGAAGGCCACGTCCAACATCTGCACCGCCCAAGCCCTGCTTGCGAACATGGCGATGGCCTATGCGTGCTACCACGGACCAGAGGGACTCCGGAACATCGCCCGGCGCATCCATGCCCTCGCCGGGGTGCTGGCGACCGGTCTGGACCGGCTCGGGTTGCGGGCGGTGAATGACACGTTTTTCGATACGCTCACCGTGTCCGTGCCACAGGCCGCCGAGGTTCATCGCGCGGCGGAGGCCAGGCACATCAACCTGCGCCGGGTGGATGCCTCCCATGTCGGGATCGCCCTGGACGAACCCACGACCCTGGCAGAGGTGGTCGAGTTGCTGAAGATCCTCAATGGCGGCCGGGAACTGCCGTTCGAGGTCGAGTCGCTGGTGCCGAAGGCCTCCCCGCATCCGATGCGCACCTCAGGGTATCTGGAGCACCCGGTGTTTCACCGGCATCGCAGCGAGACGGAGTTGTTGCGCTACCTGCGCCGTCTCGAGTCCCGTGACCTTTCGCTCTGCCACGGCATGATTCCGTTGGGGTCTTGCACGATGAAGCTCAATGCCGCCGCCGAGATGTTTCCGGTGAGCTGGCCCGAATTTGCGCGACTGCATCCGTTTGCCCCCGTCGGACAGACCCGGGGGTATCAGCGACTGTTCGAGGAGCTTGAAGACTGGCTCGCCCGGTGCACCGGGTTCGCCGGGGTCTCGCTCCAGCCCAACGCCGGATCGCAGGGAGAGTATGCCGGCCTGCTGGTGATCCGGGCATGGCACGAATCACGTGGCGAGGCCGCCCGCACGGTGTGCTTGATCCCCACCAGTGCCCACGGGACCAATCCAGCCTCCGCCGTCATGGCCGGATACACCGTGGTGCCGGTGGCCTGCGATGCCGGGGGCAACATTGACGTCGAGGACCTGACTCGAAAGGTGGACGGCCACCGCCAGCGCCTGGCCGCCCTCATGATCACCTATCCAAGCACCCATGGCGTGTTTGAGACCCGCGTGAAGGAAATCTGTGGCATCATCCACGCCGCGGGGGGACAGGTGTACATGGATGGCGCCAATCTCAACGCCCAATTGGGGCTCACCTCGCCCGGGGCCATCGGCGCCGACGTCTGTCACCTGAACCTCCACAAGACGTTTTGCATTCCGCACGGAGGCGGCGGACCCGGCGTCGGTCCGATCGGTGTCGCCGATCACTTGGTGCCCTTCCTGCCCGGACACGCGGTGGTCAACCTCGGGGGCGAGGAACCCATCGGCGCTGTCAGCGCCGCCCCCTGGGGCAGCGCCAGCATCTGCACCATCGCCTGGATGTACATCGCCATGATGGGTGCGGGCGGCCTTCGCCGCGCCACCGAAGTGGCGATCCTGAACGCCAATTACATCGCGCGGCGCCTCGAGGGGTGTTTCCCCACGCTCTACCGCGCCAACGGCCTGGTCGCCCACGAATGCATCCTGGATCTCCGGCCGTTCAAGAAGGTGACGGCCGAGGACGTCGCCAAGCGGCTGATGGATTACGGATTCCACGCGCCCACGCTGAGCTGGCCGGTGGCCGGCACCCTGATGGTGGAGCCGACCGAATCCGAGTCGAAGGCGGAACTGGACCGGTTTTGCGACGCCATGATCGCCATTCACTCCGAAATGCTTGCCATCGAATCCGGAGCTGCCGACCCCGACAACAACCTCCTGAAGAACGCCCCGCATCCGGCGGAGGTCATCGCCGCGGACTCTTGGGACAGGCCCTATTCCCGCCAGCAGGCGGCGTACCCGGTGCCCGGCCTGCGGGACTTCAAGTTCTGGCCTGCCGTGGCGCGGGTGGACAACGTCTTTGGGGACCGAAACCTCGTGTGTTCCTGCGCGGGCATGGAAGCCTACGACGGATAAGCGGTCCGCAATAATTCGACCCTCCCGTCCAGCAGCCCGCGGGCTTCGGGCATGGGCCGTCGCCCCGGCGGTTTTGCTTTGCCTCGGATTTCACTGCGGACCACCGTTCGGAAACGATCCTATGGAAGACTCCTCTGCGCTGCAGCGTCCCTTCGTGGCGCGATTCCTGCCTTGGGTGCTTGGGGCGCTGTTCCTCGCGCTGTACCTGGCCACGTTGCATCCCTGGATCGGGGTCGCCAATGCGGCACTCGCAGGGCAGCTGGGGGGCTGGGATCCGGATCTCGCCTACACCGAACCGGTGCTGTGGTTCCTGACCCGTCCCCTCCTGCTGCTCCCGCCGTCCGCATTTCCAGCCGGACTGAACGTGCTTGCCGCGCTGTTTGGGGCTTTGACGATCGCCCTCCTGGCGCGGTCGGTCGCCCTGCTGCCCCACGACCGGATGCGCGAACAACGGATCCGTGGCCACGGGGAAAACCCCACGCTGCATATCCGCCTCGCGTGGGTTCCGGTGGTGTTCGCAGCGGGCCTGCTGGGCCTCCAGCGCACCTTTTGGGAGAATGCGACCCTGCAGACCGGCGAGATGCTCGATCTGCTGCTCTTCGCCGCCGCGGTGGCCGCGCTGGTGGAATATCGGCTGGATCTGCGGGAGCGCTGGCTCTGGATTGCCGCCTTCACGGTCGGCGCCGGCGTGAGCAACAACTGGGCGATGATCGTCTACGCGCCCCTGTTTCTCATCGCGGTGATCTGGCTGCGCGGGTGGTCCTTTTTTGACGCCGGCTTTCTGCTCCGGATGACGATCTGCAGCGCCGCCGGGCTCGCCTTCTACCTGCTCATGCCGCTGGGAACCGCGATCGCCGGGATCAGCGATCTGGGATTCCTCGGGACCCTGAAGGCGAATTTCACGCTCCAGAAAGCCTTCCTCCTCGGCATCCCCCGCGGCCGGGCCCTGCTGCTCGCCATGGTGACCGTGCTGCCCCTGGGGCTCATCGCCATCCGGTGGCAGGGCGCCAAGGGGAGCAGCCTCGAGCGGTTCGCCGGATTCACCGCACTCATCCTGCTCCAGATCCTCTGGCTTGGCCTCGCCGTCTTCCTCGCCTTCGACCCTCCCTTCAGTCCGCGCCGGCTGGTGTACCTCGAAAAGCCTGCCGGCGAACTCGCGCTCCTCACGTTCAGCTTCTGCTCCGCCCTGGCCGCAGGTTATTTCGCGGGCTGGTTCCTGCTGGTCGGCGGCACGGACCCCGACAAGGAGTGGGACCGGCCAAACACCGGGCTGCGTTTTCTTGGAAGGGCCGCCGCAGGGACGGTCCTTGCCGCCGGCATCGCCGTTCCGGCTGGCTTGGCGCTGGTCAATTTCCCGGGGGTTCGCGCCCAGAATTCATCGGGCACCCGCGACCTCGCCAACGCCCTCGCCGACGCCCTGCCGACCCGGCCGGCGCTCGTGCTGGCCGATGACGTCACCGCAAGCCGACTGCTGGCGGCCGCCCTCCGACAGCGTCCGGACGCCCCGCAGCACATCGTCGTGGACACCCGACGCGGGCCGGACGCGCGGTATCGCCAGTGGCTGGCCCGAAAGCACCGCGACGCGCTTCCCGAACTCAACAGGTTCGCCGAGGCCCGTGAGAATGTGGCCGGCATCCTCACCGACCTTGTGGTCCGCACCGCGGCGATGGCACCGGTGGTCTACCTCAACCCAAGCTTCGGCTTCTTCTTTGAGCGGGTCCGCTCCCATTCAGAAGGCCTGGTTCTGAGCGTGACACCCGCCCCCGAAGCGTACGTCATCCCCGCTCCGGACGCCGCAACCCTGGCGCGCGCCCTGGCTCTCTGGAACCGCCAGGCTCCGTTCTGGGAAACCGTGGTCCGCATGCGCGAAGCGGACGCCCCCGACGCCCGTGACCTCGGGATGTTCTGGTCGCGCGCCGGCAACACCCTCGGGGTGGATCTCCAGCGGGCGGGACAGCTTGAGGAAGCCGGAGCGGTGTTTGCCCAGGCCGAACGTCTCAATCCCGGAAACCAGCTCGCCTGGATCAATGGCCGGGTGAATGCATCGTTGAAGACCGGCGCTCCCATTGCCACCAACCTGCTGGTGGCCCTCTCCCGAAGCCCGCTCGTTCAGACCCTCAACACCGATGGCCCCGTGGATGAACCGATGGCCCTGCTCAACTACGGGCGGGCACTGCTGACCTCAACGGACCGGCTGCCGCGACAGGCCTGGGAGGCACTCCATCGTTCCGCCGCGTTGAACCCGAATTCACTGGAGGCCCGTATCGCGGGAGTCGAGGCGCTGATCCAGGGTTTCCAGATTGAAGACGCCCGCCGGGAACTGGACGCGCTCGCCGCGGCCCACCCGCCCGGCACCCTGAGCCGCGAGGACTTCGCCGCCCTGACCCGGCTGGAGATCTTCCATGCCCTGGCCCGGCAGGACCTCGCCACCGCCGAAAAGCTAATCGAAGGGGTGCGCGGCCAGTTCGCGACCGACACCTCCCTGCTGGACCTGCTCACCGCCCTGTATATCCGGCAGGGACGATTGAACGATGCCATCCCGCTCCTGGAACAGTGGCGCACCCTCCGACTCGATGACCCGGCCGCCACCATCCGGTTGTCGTCCATCCTCATCGGACGCTCCCAATACGACCAGGCGCTGCGCGTCCTGGACCAGTTCCTTGCCCGAAAGTCCGACAACGCCCCGGCGCGGATCAACCGGGCCATCTGCCTGCTCCGCATGGGCCGCCTCGACGATTCTCGTCGCGAGTACCAGGGGCTCGTGGAGAAGCTGCCCGACCTGCCCCTGCTGCACTACGGCCTTGCCGAGATCGCCGTCCGCCGGAAGAGCACCAACGAGGCGGTCGGCCACCTGGAGAATTACATGAAGCACGCCGCCACGCTCCAGGCCACCAACACCACCGAGTACGCCGAGGTCGCCGCCCGGGTCCAGGAATTGCGCGGCGGCCGGTGACTGGCGCCCTGCGCCCACCCTCCCAATGGTCCCCGGGCGCCCCCTGCGCGTGACGCATGTCATCACGCGGCTGATCGTCGGCGGCGCCCAGGAAAACACCGTGGACTCCGTCCTCGGTCTCCGCCTCAAGCCGGACCTCACGGTGGACCTCATTTCCGGACCGACCACCGGCCCCGAGGGTTCGCTGGAACCAGTGATGCAGGCGGCGGGCGGCCTGACCATTGTGCGCCCCCTGGTCCGGGCCATCCGTCCGGTCTCCGACCTCCGGGCCTATCTTGAGCTGAGGCGCCTGTTTCGCAGCCGCCGCCCGGACGTCGTGCACACCCACAGCGGCAAGGCGGGCATTCTCGGCCGCCTTGCCGCCCGCACCGCCCGGGTCCCGCTGGTGGTGCACAGCATCCACGGTCCCAGCTTCGGCCCATTCCAGGGACCGCTCGCCAACGCCGTGTTCACCGCAGCGGAACGGGTTGCCGGCCGGGTCACGGACCACTTCGTGACCGTGGCCGATGCCATGCGCGACCAGTACCTCGCGGCGGGAATTGGACCGGCGGAGAAATACACGCGGATCTTCAGTGGATTCCGGCTGGAACCCTTTCTTGAGGCCGTTCGGGACGCCGCCCTTGCCGAACGGCTTGGCATCGGTCCCCAGGACTTTGTCGTCGGCAAAATTGCCCGCCTGTTTGAGCTGAAGGGGCATGACGACCTGTTCGCCGCCGCGCCCGAGCTGATCCGCCGGATTCCGGGGATCCGATTTTTGCTCGTGGGCGATGGCCCATGGCGATCCCGCTTTGAGGCGATGGCGGCCAAGGGTGCACTCCGCGGCCGCTTCCTCTTCACCGGCCTCGTCCCCCCGGAATCCGTCCCCTCCCATGTCGCCCTGATGCACTGCCTGGTCCATCTGAGCCGCCGGGAGGGACTTCCCCGGGCGCTGCCCCAGGCGCTGGCCGGGGGGCGTCCGGTGGTGGCCTGCGATGCCGATGGCGCGGGTGAGGTCTGCCGGGAGGGCGAGACCGGGTTTCTGGTGAAACCGGGGGACGTCGCGGGCCTCGTGGACCGGCTCACGCGGCTGGCATCGGATCCCGCGCTGCGTGACCGCCTGGGGGCCGGCGGCCGTGCCTGGGTGTCGGAACGGTTCAGCGTCCGCGCACTCGTGGACGCCCAGCACGCGCTCTATCTCCGGCTGGCGGCACAGCGAGCGCAACCCTGAAACTCCCGGTGATGAACTTCCCCGAAAACGCCTACCTGCTCGCCTTCCTCGGCGGCCTGTGCGTCACCGCCGCCGCGGTGCCCTTGTGGCGGGCGTGGTGCGTGCGTCATGGCTTCGTGGATGACCCCGGCCACCGCAAGATCCATGCGGATCCCATCCCGCTCGCGGGCGGGCTCGCGGTCTTTACCGGAATGGCCCTGGTGGTGCTCGGGGGGGTGGCGGCGGTCCGTTGGCAGTTGCTCGATCCGGTGGCCGTCGAGCGCCTCGCCTACGGTCTCGGCCGCCGCCGGATCGAGCTGGCCATCATTTTCCTCGGAGCCCTGGGCATGCTGGTGCTGGGCGGCTGGGACGACCGGCGCGAACTGCGTCCTGCAGTCAAACTGGCCGGCCAGACCCTGGTCGCCCTGATGGTCGCCGCTTCCGGGCTGCGAATCACGCTGTTCATTCCCAGCGTGACCTTCAGCTACGCGATCACGGTTCTGTGGATTCTCGCCGTCGCCAACGCCGTGAACTTCAACGACAACATGAACGGCCTGTGCGCCGGGCTTGGTGTGATTGGCGCTGGCTGGATCGCGTGGCATGCCGCCGGCGCGGGACAATACCTCGTCGCGCTGCTCGCCCTGCTCGCGGCCGGCTCCCTGCTGGGGTTTCTCCCGTACAACTTTCCGCGGGCCTCGGTCTTCCTCGGGGATGCCGGCAGCCATCTGGTGGGTTACCTGCTGGCCGTGCTGTCCATTCTGCCCCATTTCTACACCGAGCAACTCCCGGCACCGAGCCGCTGGGCGGTTCTCAGCCCGCTCCTGCTCCTGGCCGTCCCCCTGGCGGATCTGGCCAGTGTCGTGTGGATCCGCACCCGCGCCCGGAAGCCATTCTGGATCGGTGACACCAACCATTTCTCGCACCGCTTGGTCCGCGCCGGTTGGAGCCGCCCCAACGCCGTCCTCCTCCTCTGGCTCCTTGCCTTCGCCGCCGGAGCCATGACGCTGTGGCTGTGACGCAGGAATCCCATCTGGGCGGCGGCGTGATCCGACACCGTCTGCCGGTCCGGCCCCCCGAAACCGGTGCGGACGCCACCGAGCCCAGACGCCTCGCATTGCCGTCGGGCGAGCTGGCGCAATTGACCGACGGCCGGACTGCCTTCCGCCACATCGCCTGTCTGGAGCTTCGGGAAGGCACGCTTCGCGGCAACCATCGGCATGAGCAGAAGCAGGAATGGTTTTACCTCGTCGCCGGCCGGGTCACCTTTTTCGCCGTGGACCCCGACTCCGGCCAACGCATGGAACTCAAGGTGGAGCCGGGAGATCTGCTTGAGGTGGCGCCTGGCGTGGCCCATGCCCTGAGGGTCGAAGCGCCCGGCCTTGCAGTGGAGTTCGCCCCCCAGCCCTTTGACCCCGCTGACACCCGGCCGCATCCGGTGTTCATCCGCTAGCCCGACTTGGCGAACTGGTGCGGGTTCCTGCGACACCTCCGATCCCTCAGCGGGCAATTTCCGCCGCGAAGACACTGCGGGAGTCCTTCACGTAAAGGATTCCCTCCACGTAGGCCGGGCTGCACCACGTCTTGCCGGCGATCTGGACCCGCCCGAGCTCCTCGTAGGCCTTTGGATCCGCCTTCACCAGGATCAGTTCTCCGGTGGAATTCAGCACCAGCAGCGCGTTGTTCACCGCAGTGATGCTCGCATAGTCGGCGAATCCCGGCTCGGCCCAGGCTTCGCGACCCGTCGCGAAATCGAGACAGATGAGCGAGGTCCTCTGGCCGGGTCCCAACGTGTACAGGTGGTTTCCAATCCGCGTGGGCGTGGCGATCACCGTCCGGCACTCCGGGTTCTGCCAGAGCGTCGAGACGGTGAACGATCCGTTCGTTCTCCCGATGTGATATCGAATCGTCCCGATCGTGTGCGAGGTCACGGTGACGGTGTCTCCAGACAGCAGCGGCGTGCACGCATGGCGCTTGGAGGTCGTGCGGATCGGCTCGCGCCAGAGGATCAGCCCGGTCGAGACATCCACACCCATCAGCGCATCCGCCGTGAGGTGGACCACCTGACGCACTCCGCCGAGGTCGCCGACCATCAGCGCGGAATACGCGGTCTCATCGCGACCGCAGCGCCAGACTTCCCGTCCCGTCGCGGTGTCGAACGCGACCAGGGTGGCGCCCCGGGTGCTCCCCACGGGAACAAAGACACGACTGCCATCCACGACCGGGCTCCCATTGTGCCCGTGACGGCGGGACGCCGTGTCCTTGGGGTAACCCTCCCCCGCCTTGTTGCCGAGGAACGACACCCCGTAATCGCGCTCGAAACTCCGCTGCCAGAGCGTTCGGCCGTCTTCAAGCGCGAGACAGCGAAACTCCCCACCGCTGGTCTGGACGAAAACCCGGTCGCCGGCGAGGACCGGCGTGCATCGGGGTCCCGACCCGTAATTCGAAAAGGCGACCAGCGGTCCTGCCGGCACGCTCCAGATCCGTTTTCCGGACGCGGACTCCACGCAGTGGACCGTCTCCTGCCCCCCCTGCGAATCGAGGTACACCAGATGCTTTCCGGACACCACGGGCGACGCATGCCCCTCGGTGGACTCCAGTCGCCACAAGACGCGCGGCTCTGATGGCAGGTCGAGGAGCATTCGCGCCGGATCCACCACCACCGCATCACGCCGGGGACCGCGCCACTGGGGCCAGTCGGCAGGCGCGGCGGCAATGCTCTCCACCAACCCGATGAGTGCGATCATGCCGTGGAGCCTGCGGGGGATGAATCGCGCCGCCGACCACAGGGAGGTTGGAGGCAGCGGAGCCACGACCCCAGAACCCCTGAACCGCGGGTGCCCGTCAAGCGGGATTTCAAACGACGCCCGGTCGCGCGATTGCCCAGACGACCTGCCGCCGGTTCCGTCCGGAACCGATCCGGGGGCTCAGCGGGCGACCGCCCGCCATCCGGTGTCACGATGCCGGGGTCGCGGAAACAAGTCGGGGTGCAGCAGCTCGGCAAGCACCTCGATCGAGTCCACAAGCCGCGGGCCCGGACGTGTGAAGTAGGCGTTGCCATCCGTCGCCGCCACGCGGCCGGCGCGCACCGCCGGCAGCAGGGTCCATTCGATCCGGCTCCAGAGCCGCTCCAGTTCCGCGCAGGTTCTCTCCAGATCGAATCCGCAGGGCATCGCCACGATCACCTCCGGTTCCGCGTCTGCCAGGGCGGTCCAGTCCAGACGCCGTGACGGTTCGCCCGCACGCCCGCAGACGGGCAGGCCGCCGGCCAGTTCGACCAGTTCCGGAATCCAGTGGCCGGTTCCCATCAGCGGATCCAGCCACTCGAGGCAGGCCACCCGCGGCCGGTGTTCCACCAGAGCCACCTGCTGCAGTACGTTCACCAGGCGGGTTTTCAACCCCTGGATCACCTCACGCCCCTCGTCCGGCAAACCCAACGCCAGGGCCACCCGATGCAGGTCATCCCAAAGATCCGGCAGCCGGCCCGGACACAGCGCGACAATCCGGGGGGCCGGCCCGTCCCACGCCGCCACCATTGCCTCCACCTCGGCGAGATCCACGGCACAGACGGCACACTGGGTCTGGGTCAGAATCAGGTCCGGCTTCAAGGATCGGACCCGCCCGGCATCCAGCCGAAACAGCGTGCGCGGCCTCTCCCGGGCCCCGAGCACCGCCTGGTGGATCGCCGGTCCGGATGCCCCGACGGTCACGGCCGAGGCGGTAACAGCCGGAAGACCCCGGATGGATTCCGGATGGTCACAGGCATGGCTGCGGCCCACGAGGCGGCTGGCCGCACCCAGAGCACAGGCCAGTTCCGTCGCCGCCGGCAGCAACGAAAGAATCCGGTGCGATGACTCCAATGGCTCCATGCCGAAACCATGCGTCATCCCGGTGGCCGAATTCACACATTTTCCATGCGACACTCCGGCCCGACACCGGGCGTCCGCAACGGCCGGACCCCACGGGACCCCGTGCCGATTACGTCCCGGGCGATCCCCGCGCCGGTCGTCGTCGGCAGCGCCTCAGGCCGGCACGGCGAGAGCCTCCGCAAGCGCCGCCGCCCTCGGAGCGTTGGGATTGTCGAACGGCGCGCGCGCCTGCAGGCCGAGAACACGCAACAGTTCGCCATCCGCATCATAGCTGGGGGAAGGCACTGCGGACGTGAGCATGAACCCGGTCTCGCTCGAGAAGATCGAATTGGCCCCGGCAAGGAAGCACAGCGCCTGCTCCGTCGCGTTCAGGTTCGCGCGCCCGGCGGTCAGGCGGACGTCGGACGCCGGCATGAGGATCCGCGCCGTGGCGATCATGCGGAGCACGTCCCAGAAGGGCACGTCGCCGGCCGCTTCCAGCGGCGTTCCCGGAACGCGGCTGAGGATGTTGATCGGGACGGACTCGGGATGCGGGCGCACCGCGGCCAGGGTCTGCAGCATGAGCAAGCGGTCGTCCACACCTTCGCCCATGCCAATGATGCCCCCGGAGCAGACCGTCACCGCCGTTTTGCGGACATTCTCAATCGTCTGCAGACGGTCGGCCTGCGCACGGGTCGTAATGATCGTCTCATAAAACCCGGCGCTGGAATCCACATTGTGGTTGTAGGCGTAGAGGCCGGCCTCCTCAAGGCGCCGGGCCTGCGCCTCGGACAGCATGCCCAGGGTGCAGCAGACCTCCAGCCCAAGCCCCGTGACCTCGCGCACCATGTCCACCACCCGGTCAAACTGCCCGTTGTCCCGAACCTCCCGCCACGCGGCACCCAGGCAAACCCGGGAAACTCCCGCCGCCTTTGCCTGCTGTGCAATCGCCACCACCTGATCCCTTTCGAGCATTCGCTCCGGGGCGATGCCGGTCTGATAGCGCGAGGACTGCGCACAGTACGCGCAGTCCTCCGGACAGGCGCCCGTTTTCACCGAGATCAAACGGCAGACCTGCATCTCCCGCGGATCATGACGCTCCCGGTGACAGGCCGCGGCGCGAAAAACCAGATCCAACAATGGCGTGTCATGGACTCCCCGGATCTCCTCTAGGGTCCAATCATGGCGCAGCACCTCGGTCACGCGCTCAGGATGTGGACCCGTCACCTTGTTGTAAACCTGGGATTGATCCAAGGTTGACGCACCGGACCGGGGATCCGCCGGTGAGACTTCGAAACGCGCCCTGCGGCTGGCAAACTGCTTCACGGTGATTTGAGGTCCCGCCATGCTGTCCGGGTGGAACGTCTGGGACACAACCGTGGCGGCTATCGCGGCGAAACGATTCCTCCAGAAGCCGTCATTGCCACGTGCGAGCTGGCGGCGTCGGAACATGGCTGGACGCGCGATTCCCTGGCGCCGGACCGGCCCTTCCGGCCGGCCTATCAGCGCCGATCGCGCCGGCCCTCGGCCCCGCGGATCTATCTGTCCGCCGGAATCCATGGCGATGAACCCGCCGGTCCGCTGGCCATGGCCCGCCTGCTGCGGGACAACGCGTGGCCCGACGCCGACCTGTGGCTGGTGCCGTGTCTGAACCCGGAGGGTCTGAGAATCGGACGCCGCGAAAGTGGAGCCGGATTTGATCTGAATCGCGACTACCGCGCCTGTCGGTGCCCGGAAACCCGCGGTCACGTGGACTGGTTCCGCCGGCAGCCGGATTTCGACCTCACACTCCTGCTCCACGAAGACTGGGAATCGCACGGATTCTACATCTACGAGGTCAACCGGGGCGGGCAGCCCTCGCTCGCTCCACAAATGATCTCCGCTGTCCGGGCCGTGTGCCCGGTGGATGAGTCTCCGGTGATTGACGGGCGCGATATCAGCGAGCCGGGCATTCTTCGGCCGCTGCTGACGCCGGAAGAGCGTCCCGACTGGCCTGAGGCGCTCTGGCTGATCACCCACAAGGCCCCGCTGAGCTACACCTTGGAAGCTCCCAGTGACTGGCCGTTGACGGTTCGCACCGACGCCCTCGTCGTCGCCGTCCGGACGGCCCTGGCATCCTTCCTCAAGTCGGAGACCTAGCGCGCCTCAGTGGGCGCGGATTCCCGCGGTCGGATGCCCATCAGCATCAAAAGTGCGACGACACAAAATCCGGCGAACACGCCGAAGACCACATTCAGGGGCGTGCCCCGGTCGCGGAGCCATCCAAACCCCCAATCCGCAAACCCGCCGAAACTGATCGCCACCAGGTTCATGAAGCCGTATCCGGTGGCCCGAAGCTCGGGACCAACAATCTGGCAAAGGATCGGCATATTGTTTCCATCAAAGAAGCCCCACCCGATGCCGAACAGCACCAGCGATGCCACCGCCAGAGCAAATGAATGGATCGCCGTGGAATTGCCCACGCCAAAGATGGCCGGGATGATGCAAAGCATACCCAAGGCGCTGACATAAATCCGCCCGCGCGGACTCCTCCGGATCCAGCGGTCCGCCAGCCAGCCTCCACCGATCGCCGACCCCATCGCGGCCGCCTGCCAGTAGAGGGTTGCCGACACCCCGGCAACACCCTGGCTGATGTTGAAGGACTGCTGGAGGATCGCGGGCATCCAGTCACGAACGACCCAGCCGGCCAGACCCGGCAGGGTGAAATAGCCCACCAGCAGCAGAAATGAGGGGTTCGAAAGGAGGGCCCGCAGCGAGGCGGCTGGCGAAGGCCGCGCCGTGGAAATCCCCGGGACGGCCACCGGAGCCACGTCCCTCACCAGCCAGAACAACGGGAAGGCATACAGGATGCCGATCAGGCCGATGTACTGGAACGCCACCCGCCAGCCCGTGGGCCCGGCGTCCGCCGCAAACCCGCCAAATCCGCCAAGAATCACCCCGAAGTAGATGCCCATCTGGTGAATGCCCACCGCGCGGGATCGGGTGCCTCCGGTGTGATGATCGGCGATGAGGGCCAGGGCTGCTGGAATGTAGAACGCCTCGCTGACGCCCATCAGCGTGCGGGTCCAAAGCAAGCCCTGGTAGGTGGTGACCTGTCCGGTCATCCACGTGACAAAGGACCAGGCGAACAGACTGCCGGCAATCGTGGCGCGCCGGCTGAACCGGTCGGCCAGATACCCACCGAGGGGGCTGAGGAACGCATACACCCACTTGAACTGTCCCAGCATGTAACCCCAGTTGGCCTCAAGCCCGATGTCGGTGATGTCCCGCATCACCGACATCTTCATCGAGGCAATCATCTGCCGGTCGAGGTAGTTCAGCATCGCGACCGGGAACAACAGCCCCACCACCCACCAGGCATAGGAACCAGGGAGGCGGGGCAGCGGAAACGTGTCGCGAGTCATCATGTCCAGCCCCAGGAACGGAACAGGGCCTCCAGCCGGGTCCGGGCGTGCTCGACCGCCAGACGGGACCGCTCCGACATCACCTGCTTGGGCTCGCCGGTGACACGGCCGCGCGCCGCCATCCCGGCCGCGATGTCATGCGGAAAATTGAGACCTTCAAATGCCGCCGCCATCTCCTGCAACTGGCGGGTGGCGGGTGCCGCTGCGGCCGGGTCACCCGAGTGCATCGCCCGGAATACGGCCAACACCGCCTCGGCAGCGAAATTGGCCAGCCCGCTGATGCAGCCCGAACAGCCCAGGGCCATGGCATCGGCGAGCCGCGTATCCCATCCGGTCCATACCGGAAACCCGCGCTGGCGTCCCAAGGCGACGACCTCGGCGTGGAGCGCCCAGGCGCCGCCGCTCAGCTTGACGCCCCCCAACGGCATCCGATCGGCAAACGACGCCAGGGTTTCCGTCGCAATCCCGGTGCCCACCCGTTCCGGAAAATTGTACAGCCAGACCGGGACCGGCGCCGCGGCTTCAGCGGCCCGCAGGAAGAACTCGAGGAGGTCCGCCTGACTGATCGCGAAATACCACGGCGGCAGCACCGCCACCGCGGCGCATCCGGACTCGCGGGCCGCGCGCGCCAGGCGCGCCACGACGGCCGGCCGGATGTCGCTGATGTTGGCGATCACCGGCAGCGGCGCCGCCAGTGCCACCAGACGGCGCAAAAGGTCCTCACGTTCCGACGCGCCGAACAACGGAAACTCGCCGGTGCTTCCGAGAATCATCAAGCCGTGGACTCCGGCGGCCCGCAGGTGCGCGATCTGCTCACGCACGCCGGCCTCCAGGAGGCGCCCGCCAGCATCGGTCGGGGTCCAGAGCGCCGGGAAGACTCCAGACTGGGGAAGGGTGTTGTTCACGACAGAAATGCGGCGCGGAGGTTGCCTCTTCCGGGCCCGCTTGCGAAGGGATTCCTTGCCCGAACCCGGGTCGGATCCGGATGTTCCGGCGCAAGGAAGTGGCCGTCGGCCGAGGTGGAGGAACTGGAAGGCTCCTTGAAATTGCGTGGGCGTCCGGAAACGCTGCTCACCATGAAGTTGAGAGCGCTTCTAATGGCCCTTCTTGGTTTTGCGTCGCTGGGAGTCGTCGAGGCCCAGTACCTGGTGTCGAGCCCGCCCCGGCTGCCCTACACGGCATCCTCCGCAGGCTATCAGCTGGTCAACGCGATGCCCAACCTGAATTTCCCGATGATCATATGCCTGGCGGTGCCGCCGGGACGGACCAATGAGCTTTTTGTCGTCGAGCGGGCCGGACGGATCTTCGCCATCACCAACCTGGCCTCCCCGACCCTGACGGTATTCCTCGATCTCCGGTCCCGGACATTTACCGCGGGGGAATGCGGCATGACGGGCCTGGCGTTTCACCCCAACTATGCGGCAAACCGCACGTTCTTCGTCTTCTACACGCCGACCAATCAGGCCAGGGGTCGCATGGAGAACACCGTCGTGCGTTTCCAGACCGATCCGACGAATCCGTGGCGCGCCCTGCCGGCCTCGGAGCAGGAGTTGTTCGCGCAGCACGACACCAATGACGTCCATCAGGCGGGCGACCTTCACTTCGGGCCGGATGGCTACCTGTACGTGGCCCTCGGAGACGGCGGTTGGTCCACGGGCTGGTCCAATGTCCAGCGGATTGACCGCGATTTCTTCTCCGGAATTTTGCGACTGGACGTGGATCAACGTCCGGGAAGTCTGGCGCCGAATCCGCATCCTGCCGTGGTGGGCGGATACCGGATCCCTCCGGACAACCCGTTTATTGGGACGACGTCCTTTGCCGGATCCGCCGTCAATCCGGCAGCCGTGCGCACTGAGTTCTGGGCGGTGGGCATGCGGAATCCCTTCCGATTCAGCTTCGATTCGGCCACGGGACACCTGTACGCCACGGACATCGGAAATGTGACCCGCGAGGAAATCAACCGGGTGGTGCGCGGAGGCAACTACGGTTCGGATCGCTACGAAGGCTCGGTGCAGCTCAAGACGCCAACGCCAGGCGTCACCTACCGGCCGCCGCTCTACGAGTATGGCCGCTCAGGCGGAGATCCCAACTTTCAGGGAATTTGCGTGATCGGTGGCGTGGTCTACCGCGGGACGCGCCATCCGGAGCTGATCGGCCGGTATGTGTTCGGTGACTATGGGACGAGACATATCTGGGCACTTGATCCCGGACAGCCGTCCGGGCCCGGGGTCACACGGCTCCTCACGGCATCCGGCGCTCCCATTTCGTTCTTCGTACATCCGGGCACCGGCGACCTTCTGGTTGTGGAACGGAACGGATCCACCGGGCGGATCTCCCGCCTGCAGCGCACCGAGGGGGGCGGCGGGCCCGCCCTGCCCCAGACCCTGAGCGCCACCGGCGTCTTCGCGGACTTGCGGTCGCTCGAAGCCCGGGAGGGCATGCTGCCCTACGAGGTGAATCTCCCATTCTGGTCCGACCACGCCGTGAAGTACCGCTGGTTCTTCCTGCAGGATCCCAGTGCGGTGATCACGCGCGATGCCACCGACCGGTGGTCCTTCCCCGCAGGCACGGTGTGGGTCAAGCATTTCGAGCTGGATCTGGTGCGCGGCAATCCAGCCACACGGCGGCGGCTGGAAACCCGCTTCCTCGTCAAAACCGCAGGCGGCGCCTATGGCATCACCTACCGATGGCGTCCGGATGGCACCGATGCAGACCTCGTGCCCGAAGGCGGTTCCGACGAGACGATCCTGATTCAAGACGGCGGGGTCTTCCGCGGTCAGCACTGGAGGTATCCCGGACGGGCCGAATGCATGGTCTGTCACAACGGCACGGCAGGTGAGGTGTTGGGGTTCAGTACACGTCAACTGAACCGCTCCGTCCTGGTGGGTGGCACACCGATCAATCAGCTCACCGCGCTGGGGAACCTCGGTGTCCTTCAACCGCCACACTCCCACCCGGAGACGTTGACACGCCTCGCACCGCCGGGAGACCTCACGTCATCGCTGGAGCACCGCTTCAGGTCCTATTTGGATGTCAATTGCGCCTACTGCCATCTGCCGGGCGGCGTGGGTCGCGGGCTGTGGGACGGGCGCCTGGAAACGGCCTTCCATGAGGCGGGCATCGTGAATGGGGCCGTCCTGGAGGATCTCGGCATCAATGGGGCCCGGGTGATCGCCCCCAATCAACTGACGCAGTCCATGATCTGGCACCGCATTTCCCAGATGGGCGACCGCCATATGCCGCCTTTGGCGACCTCTGAACTCAACGCCGAAGGCATGGAACTGGTGCGGGAGTTTGTCGGGGAATCTCCCGCCTTGAGAACGACCTGGATGGTCGGCACCCGGCAGGGTCCGACAGCACCGGGCTACCCGGGGTCGGCCTTTGCCGAGTTCTCAGTACAAAACCAGAAGGCGGATCCCGGGCCCGGGGCGGTCACGCGGCTTCCAGGGGATCCCCAGTTTTCCGCCTCGGACAATCCCGGTGCGGACGATAACTTCTACTTTGCCGGGACCTATCCCGCCGGTTTCAACGGGCTCACCGCCCCGCTGAACGTCCCCAACGACGAGCCGCCCGTTGCCTGGGAGCGGGCCCATTCCGGAGCCGACCGGACCAACCGCGTCCTTTTCGTGCTCTCCGGAGCCCACGTGGTTTCCGGGGCCAGGCTGCGCTTGCAGTTCGAAATCTGTTCCGGAGCGGCCTCCACTCCCGGTTCGCCCGTGACCTTCGGCGAGCACCACGTCCTCGTGCGCTACATCAATCCCACCGGCCAGGTGACCCCGATCCTGAGCCGGACCCTTACGGCGCCCGGACCCGTGGAGGTCGTCTTCCCCGCGAGTGAAGTGTCCGCGGCGGCCGGACCCAACGCCATCGAAGTGATCCGCACAGGCCCCTCCGCCGCCGGAGTCTCCTATTGGCTCATCTATGACTATTTGCGTGTGGACAGCGATGTCGCCGGCGGATTTCCCCTGCCCTGACACGGCTCGCCACCGATGGCCGCTGGCGTCGCGGGTCCCCGCAGGAATTTCGCCTGCCCTGCCGGATGCAACCGTCCACAGACATCCTCATCCCGGAATCGCCGTTGGTTCGGTCTCGGCGCTCGCGCCCGCGTCGTTTTGACAAGCCGCTGCCGTCATGCCCACGAACGAGCCGGGACGACTCCCGAACGACGGCCCAAGGGTGACCTCGGAACGCGGCGGCAATCCGGTCAACGCGATGCCGCTCCGCGGGTCTCCTGGACCGCCTGAAGGATCGCCGTTTCGTCGGGGTCAAGGTCCCGGACGAGCTTCAGGAACTGGGGCAGGGACATCCCCATGCTCCGAACAAATTCCCGGTCCCCACCACAACCAAACATCAGGTCTGCCGGCAGTTCCCCACGCAGCTTCAGCCGCGCCTTGGCAATAATCCTGGGCAGCCACGCGATACCCCCCAAGGTCGCCGACTTTGACGGCAGGGATTCCATGGAGGTCACCCGGGAGACCGCCGCCCCCCCGGTCACCCCGAGCAAATGGTCCCGGCGCAGCGACTGGATGGCCAGCACCGTGTCAAAATCCGGTTCACCATACGTCAATGAGTCGTCCACGAAATCAAACAACTCCTGGGGCGAGCAACCGATTTCCGACAGAAACGCGGCGTCGGACGCGGTGACCATGGATCCCGGACTGCGCCGCCCCATCTTCCATGCCTCCACGCCCCGGTCGTAAACCGCCCGCAATTCAGTTTCCCATGCCGCATTGCCCATCGGCGGAGGCTATCCTGTTCGGCGCGCAATGCAAAACCGGACGATCGCCCCCCCCGGTTGTTTCGCCATCATACCGACGACTCTCCGTCGTACGGCCGTCTGTCCGTGGCTGGTTCCTGCGGGGTGGCATCGGCACTGCCCTCCCGCATTCAGCTGCCAACAATGGGCACGACTCCCGGGAATTGGCTCGCGGAACGCCGGTCAAGCCCTTCTCCTCGGAGCGGATGATGGCCCGGTTGCCACAGGGACAATTCCTGCCCGCGGTCGCCGGTGGCGCCGTGGACGCCATCGTCATCATGGGATTCCGGGTCCTGACTGCGGCACAGACCGGGAATACCATCCTCCTGGCCGTGGCGGTCGCGCGTGGAGATCTGGCGGCGGGATGGAGCGCGGCGCTTTCGTTGGCCGGCTTTGTGTCCGGGGCCGTGCTGGGCTGGTGGCTGGCCGGGCGACCCGGGCTCCCGCCCTCCTTCACCCTGTTCCTTGAAGCCACAATCCTCTCCGGCATGCTCGTCCTCTGGCTTCGAGCGGGACCGGAGCCCACCGCCGCGATTGGCAACACGATCATCACCGGCGTCGCCGCCGCCATGGGCATCCAGAGCGCCGCCGTGTTGTCGCGCAAGGTTGGGCCACCCACCTACGTGACCGGCGTGCTGGAGTCCTTTGCACACGGATTGGTCTCCGGCCGGACCGGCGGCGGCAGTGTCGGGAGCCCTCCAAGGCTCCACGGACTCGCCTGGCTCGCCTATTTTTCCGGGGCTGTCGGCGCGGGCTGGGCCTTCCGCGCGGCAGGGCCTGCGGCGTTGGCAATTCCCATCGGCTGCCTGGTGGTGGCGGCGTGCGCCACCAGCCGCCGTCGCCCTGAAAGTCATGGCCCGAATCCGTCCGGCGAGGCATGATCGCCGCCCTGTTGTCCTTCAAAACTACGCTGTACCGCACGTGGCCAAGATTCCCGTTCATCCCTCCGGCGCCGCTCCAGCACTTGGGCCCTACACCCACGCCATACGCCTCGGCAACCTGCTCTTCTGCTCCGGCCAGGTGCCCATAGACCCGGCACATCCAGGCGGTCCGATCACGGGCGACATCCGGGACCAGACGCGGCTCGTCCTCGAAAACGTGAAGCGGATCCTCGACAGTCAGGGGCTGGGATTTGCGCAGGTGGTGAAGACGACGGTGTTCATGACCAACCTGGCCGAGTTCCAGGGCATGAACGAGGTGTACGCCGCGTACTTTCCCGCCCCCCATCCCGCCCGCTCGACGGTGCAGGTCGCGGCCCTGCCCCGGGGCGCTGCGGTGGAGATCGAAGTCACGGCAGGCGCCGACGCCTGAATGCCGTCGCGACCACCGCACTTCGGTCGCCGCGATCGGCAGCCCCCCCCGGTTCCAACGCGCATGGCGAACCGCCCGCTTGGCATCCTGTTCCTGACGGTCTTTGTGGACCTGATCGGGTTCGGCATCGTGCTTCCGTTGCTGCCGACCTACGGCGAAAGCTTCGGTGCCTCCGGTCTCACCATCGGCGCCCTGATGGCCAGCTACTCGGCAATGCAGTTCCTTTTTTCGCCGGTGTGGGGGGCATGGTCGGACCGCGTCGGACGCCGTCCCGTCATCGTGATCAGCACCCTCGGCTCCACGCTGAGCTATGCGCTCTTCGCCTGGGCTTCCACCGGCGCCGGCGCAGCGGCCCTTTGGGGCCTGTTCGGGTCGCGGATGCTGGCGGGGATCTTTGGCGCCAACCTGACGGTTGCGCAGGCGTACATTGCGGATATCACCCCTCCGGCCGATCGGTCGCGACGGATGGGATTGATCGGCATGGCGTTCGGGCTTGGATTCATCCTCGGACCGGCCCTCGCGGTGCTGGCGTTGAACACTCTTGGCAAACCGGGGCCCGGGCTGGCGGCCTCCGCGATCTGCGGCGTCAACTGCCTGCTCGCCTGGGCCCGCCTCCCGGAAAGCCGGCAACCCGGCGGCCCGTCCGGACCCCGCCGCCCCCGCCTTGCCCAGGTCCGCCACGTCCTGGAACTCCCCTGGGTGGGATTTCTGGTCATGATCTTCTTCCTTGCCACGTTCGGCTTCACCTGCTTTGAGACCACACTGGGCATCCTGGTGGCCCGAAATTTTCAGCTCAGCGAGCACGCGTCCCACAACACCAACGCCATCCTGTTCTGCTTCGCCGGGCTGATCGGCGCTGTGGTACAGGCGGGCCCGATCGGCCGCCTGGTCAAACGCCTTGGGGAACCCCGGCTGATTGCGTTGAGCCTCGTGGTCTTTGCCGTCGGCCTCGCCCCCCTGCCGTGGGTGCGGGGGCAGGGGACGCTTTCGCTGGCGACCTTGTTCTCCGCGAACGGCGCCGGTTGGTGGGCCCTGCTGCTGCTGGTGGCGCTGATCGCGGTCGGCTCGGGACTGACCCGACCGCCTCTTTTCGGTCTGGTTTCCAACCTGTCTCCGGAGAACGAACGGGGCGGCACCCTGGGAGTGGTGCAAAGCGCGGGCAGCCTCGCGCGGATCCTCGGTCCCCTGCTGGCCGGACTGCTCCTCGATCGCCATCCGGCCTGGCCCTACGTGTTCTGTGCCGGGATCACCCTGATTGCCGGTCTGATCTCCTGGGGGCGGCTCGTGGGTCGGGTCACACTGCCCCAGCCATCACCCGCCGCCCCCTGAGTGCACCATAGGCGGATGGGGAACGGGAGGAGGCTGAGGACCGCCGTTGTCATCGTCCCAACGTTCCCACCCGCCTCCTCCACCTCTCCCGGGCTCCGGCTGCTTCAGGGCTATTGCTTCAGGGTCTGGATGGTCTCCACCTGCCGCACTTTCCAGGCGCCGTCCACCTGCTCCAGGAAGAACCGGAATTCCATGGCCTCGAACCCCTCCTGACGTCGGCGGTTGCCGGTGATTTCCGCGGTCGCGGTGAGATGCGCCACCGAGGTGCGTCCATCAGGACCGAGTTCCACGACGATGTCCAGAAACCGGACCTCCAGTCGTCGCGCCTCGCGACGGGCCACCCACATGGCCTGCTGGATCTCGCCCCGACCGTTGAGGTTGAAGGTTCCCACCCCGAGAATTTCGACCTCGATGTGGGCCTCGGCCGAGAAGTGATCCACCAGCCGGGAAATGCGCCGGCCGGCCGCGATGCCCTGCTCCGACGGCTCAAAAGACACATCGGCCGCCACGGCATCCAGGACACGGCGCACGCGGACCACCTCGCCGGGGAAGAGACGCTCCCGCCAATGCCATCCGGCAAGGAACAGCACCAGCACGGCAGCCAGCCCCCAGCGCCTCATCGCACCACCTTCCCAAGAATCCGGTTCCGGTCCGCCAGGCCAAAGTAGTGGGCGTCCTGTGCCATGCTCCGGTTGTCCCCAACGACGAAGAATTCCGACGGCCCGATCACGCGATCCGTTCCATTGGTCGGCCAGGTCCACGCAGCGGGACCGGGCGCAAGGTACGGTTCCGACAGCGGCTCACCGTTGATCCGCACGACGCCGCGCTCGATTCGCACCCGTTCCCCGGGAAGTCCCAGAATCCGCTTCAGGTACAGCGTGTGCCGCCCGCTCGTCTGGATGGCCACCACGTCCCCACGCTGAAGCCCCTGGACGCGGGTCAGCGCCGGACTGATCCATCGGCGTTCGCCATCGCGGAACGCGGGCACCATGCTGATCCCGCTCACCCGCACCGGCACGAGCCCGTACCGGAACGTCCACAGGGTCAGCGCCACCAGCACCACCAGACGGATCAGCGTCAGACGCGGGTTTCGTCCGACTGCAATCACCTGCCACCACGGGGCCGGAGGTCTCACCTCGGAAGGAATCAAGGTCTCCACAGAAGCGCCGGAAGGTAGGGTGAAGTCGCCCTCCACCAAAAGCGCGATTTCACTCCGGACCCGCCGTGACGCGCAGCGCCGGTTCGATGCGGGATTGGTACGGCACTTGAGGCGGCTGGTGGCGCCGGCGTCACACGCGGCCGGCGCGCCGTCCATTCAGGAACCCGATGCCGCCGCCGGGACGGTGGAGACGTGAACGCGGCGAACCACACGGGTCCGTCGCCAAATTCAGCCACCCGGCCCGGGGTCACGCCGCCCTGGCCCGTTACGCGCCCCGCGACCGGCGGGGCGGACGTTCCCCGTGGGAAGTTGACGCAGCGTGACGTACTGGGGGCCTACTGCCTGGACCCGGCGGTCACGGCCTCCATGACCCGATCGAGGTTGAACGAGCCTGGCTTTTGACGCGGCGGGAACTCCCTGAAGCTCTGAAGCCACTGACCGACATAGGCCCCGGCCGGGGCGATCGCGAACATATGCTCCAGGTACCAGCGCTGGAAGCCCATGGCATTTTCCTCCTGGGCCCGTTCAAACGGATCCATCCGAAGATTCGTGAGCGCCGGTGCGCGCAACGGAGTGAAGGGCATCTGCCAGACATTCATCCCCTGCGCTTCCTGTCGCAGGAACGTCACCTTCCAGTTGCCGTAACGGAGGGCGGCGACGCTGCCGTCGTCGGTCCAGTAAATGAACTCCTTGCGAGGCCAGTCCGCCTGGCCCTTGAGCGCCGGCCCCAGGTCGTAACCATCGAGGTGCACCTTGTACGACCGCCCTCCGATCGTCCGCCCCTTCCTGAGATCCTCCACCACGGTGGCATCACCCGCGGCCGCCAGGAACGTCGGCAGCATGTCCTCGTGTGCCGCAACGTCATTGATCACCGTCCCGGGCCGGATGACGCCTGGCCAGCGGATGAGCGTGGGCACCCGGTATCCCCCCTCCCACTGGGTGTTTTTTTCACCCCGGAACATGGTGGTGCCCCCATCGGGCCAGGTGAACGTCTCCGCACCGTTGTCCGAGGAATACATGACGAGGGTGTTCGCCTCGAGGCCAAGCTCCTTGAGCTTGTCCAGCAGCAGGCCGACATGACCGTCATGCTCCACCATCCCGTCGGCGTACACGCCCAGTCCGGACTTGCCGTCGGATTCCTGCTTCAAGTGCGTGAAGATGTGCATGCGGGTGGAGTTCCACCAAAGGAAGAAGGGCTTGTCCGCCTGCTTCGCGCGCTCCATGAAATCCAACGCCCTCGCATTGACTTCCTCGTCAATGGTTTCCATGCGCTTGCGGGTCAGCGGGCCGGTGTCGGTGATCCGGCCATCGGCAAAGCTGTGGATGACTCCGCGCGGTCCAAACTTCTTCTTGAATTCCGCGCCCCTGGGGTAGTCGGGATTCTCCGGCTCCTCTTCGGCGTTCAGGTGATACAGGTTGCCGAAGAACTCATCGAATCCGTGTGCGGTTGGCAGGGTGTCGTCGGTATCGCCAAGGTGATTCTTGCCAAACTGCCCGGTCATGTATCCCTGGGCCCGGAGCAGCGTGGCGATCGTGGGATCCTCCTTCTTCATGCCTTCCGGCGCACCGGGCAGGCCCACCTTGGTCAGCCCGGTCCGGATCGGCGACTGTCCGGTGATGAAGGCCGCGCGCCCGGCAGTGCAGCTCTGCTGCCCGTACCAGTCCGTGAACAACGCGCCTTCGCTGGCGATCCGGTCAATATTCGGCGTCCGGTATCCCATCATGCCCCGGTTGTAGGCACTGATGTTGAACTGCCCGATGTCGTCCCCCCAAATTACCAGGACATTGGGCTTCCGGTCGGCGGCTCGGGCGCCCAATGCGAGACCAGCGAGGCCGAGGGCGAGTGCGACGAGGGTCAGGAACGGCTTCATCAATGTTGCTGGGGCGAATTGAATGCCGCTCAGAGTTACGCCGTCAACGGCGAACCGGACATTGGGTCTCGGCGCACGTGTCCGACCTTTCGGGCAACAGGGGTCCGTGCGGCAACCGCAGGCAGACCCGGCCTGAACGATGCCCGCAGTCCCGATCCCACGCTGCGTCCCCCGATGCGCCCCCCGTCCGCGCCGGGGCCGCATCCGGGTGTGGCGACGCACGGCGCGCCTGAAGCTCGCCAATCCGGGCGATCCCCGGCACGTTCGCGCGATGCTCAACGGACTTCCGGCGACACTGGCGGCGGCCCTGCCCCTGTTGTTGATCGGCCTCTTCGGAGGCCTGACCTCGGGACTGCTCGGGGTGGGCGGCGGCATCATCATGATTCCCGCCATGAACCTGATCGCCGGCATCCCCATCAAGACCGCGATTGGCACCTCGCTCGCGGTGATCATTCCGACAGCGCTCGTCGGCGTCGGCGAACATCATCGCAACGGGAATGTGGACTGGCGGATCGCCCTGTGGATCGCCGGGACGGCCATCATCGGCGGATACCTGGGGGCGCGGTTCGCGGGGACCCTGTCCCCAATGATGCTCAAGCGCGCCTTCGGCGTCTTGATGGTGGTCGTCGGCTTCCGGATGGTGCTCGGGCGCTGACCCGTTCGCCGGCAGGCGCCCGGGGAAACCATTCCTGCGCCGCCATTCGGGCGATACGCACGGCTCCGGGGGAATCCGCGTGCACGCACCAGGTCTCCGCCTGCACCTCAATGCGCCGCCCGTCCACGGTCGGAATCCCACACCCCTCCCGGAGATTCCGCAGCCGGACTTCAATCAGCGCGGGTTCCGAAACCACAGCGCCCGGCGTCCCGCGCGGCACCAACGTACCCTCGGCACGGTAGCCCCGATCGAGAAACCCTTCGGCCCAGGCGGGGACGCCTGCCGCCCGCGCTGCGGCCACCACCCTGCCGCCGGCAAGCCCGATGATGCGAACTCCGGGAAACCAGCGACCGACCACGGCGGCCAGCGCGGTCGCCAGCCGGTTCTCGCGTTCCGCGGCGTGATACAGGGCCCCGTGGAGTTTGACGTGCACCACCCCGGTCCCCGATTGGCGGGCAATGGTGTCGAGAGCCGCGACCTGCTGGAGCACCAGCGAGCAAAAGGCATCCGTCGTGAGCGTCACCGGCAGTCGTCCGAATTCGCCGGAGATTCCCGGATGCGCCCCAATGCGCACCGAGTGTTCACGCGCCAACCGGACGCACGCCTCCATGGAACGGACGGATCCTGCATGGCCTGCGCAGGCGATGTTTGCCGAGGTGATCAGACGCATCAGGGCCCTGGTCCTCGCCAGGGGCTCTCCTTCGCCCAGGTCCGCATTCAAGTCCACAAGCCGGCAGTCCCGCCCCGGGAATTCCGTCGCGGTCCCCCAGTAGACCGCTTCGGCGGACGCCGGGCAATGGCCCGTGGTTGCCTAACGGTCTCGGACGTGCGAGGAAGTCCGCACTCGTTATGCGGAAATACGGCCTCGTCACGTTCGCAGGGATCCTATTGGCCGCCACCGGATGCAGTCGCCCGGAGGCGCCCTCGGAGCTTTCATGGCACTTCGCCGGGGGCGCCGCATTGAAGGCACAGACCAATGCTCCAGTTCTCGCAGAAAGTCTCTCCCTTCCGCAGTCCGCCGCCGTCGTGGGGCCGCTGTCCCAGCGGCTCGCGGAGGCTTGGTGGCACGTCGGCACCCGTGGCCGACCGGCCACACCCGCGGACCTGGGCTCAGGCATTGCCTTGATTCCTGACCTGCTGGTGCAGGAGAGCCGCGGTGCCATTCGGACCCGTCCGCAAGGCGGCCTCGAATTCGCCGTCGCCATCCGGGGTCTCGGCACCCAGACACCGGCCTGGGAGGCCGCCTGGACCGCCTGGGTGCGCGCCATGCACGCCGCGAGGGGCGGCGGCGATGCCGCGCCCGCCACGCTGCGGCAGGCCGATTGGTTGATTGCCGTCTCCGATGCAACGTTCCTGCCGCCCGCGGCCGCATGGACGCTGCTGCAGGAGGTCCCCGGCGATCCGGATGCGGTGGCCCGGTTCGATGTCCGCTACCCGGGGCGCCTGGGGCTTCAGGCCTCCATGACCTGCCGCGACGGCGCTGCCCGGTGGGCCGGCAAGGCCACCCTGCCGAAGCCACTTCCGGCGGCGCTCCCCGCATGGGAGATCCCCCGCGGAATCCGGGAGCCCCTCGTGATGTTCACCGCGGTCCGCGCGGTTCCCTCCCTGATCGAGAACCTTCCATGGCTGCAGTCCTGGACGGGGAAGGTCGTGCCCTCGGAACTGTTCGTCTGGGGGCAGCCCGGCCGGCCGCAGTGGGGGCACACCTATTTCGCCGCACGCATCGAGGATCCGGGGGCCGCCGTCAGCGATATTCAACGGCGGCTCGCCCCGCTGTTCGCCACCGGCGGGGACACCCGGTTCCGCGGTGAGGTCCAGCACGATCCCAAGGCGGCCCGCCTGATTCTGAATGGCAATCTGCCCGTCGTGCCCACGTTTGAGGCCCAGTCCGATGGGGGACGGGGCTACCTGACGTTCGGGTTCATGCCAGCCCGCAATGCGACCAACGAACTTGCCCCGGAGATGCTGGTCCAGATGAACCGCTCGAACCTGGTGTACTACGACTGGGAATTCACCGGCGCGGCCGCCCATCACTGGCATCTGGGCAACCAGTTGGTGGACCTGTTCGAAGGGCGTCAGGCGGTGGTGGACAGCCCCGCTACGCAGTGGCTGCTGGCGGCGGCACCCCGGATGGGGGAATCCGTCACGGAGGCCCTCGTCATCGGCCCGGGGGAACTCTCCCTCGCCCGCAAGTCGCCCATGGGCCTTTCCGGATTCGAACTGGCCGCGCTCGCGCACTGGATTGATCCCAAGCCGCCCATGCGTCACCGGCCCTCCGCCGCCGCCACCAACCGCCCCGCGGCCCGCCCGAAGCCCTGATCTCATGCTCAAGCTGGGGGTCAACATTGACCACGTCGCCACGCTGCGGCAGGCCCGATATCGCGGAGAGGCCGAAACGTCCCGGGCGGAACCGGATCCGGTGCTGGCCGCAATCCAATGCGAGGCGGCGGGATGCCACGGGATCACCGCCCACCTGCGCGAGGATCGCCGCCACATCGTGGACCGCGACATCCATCGCCTGCGGGCGGCGGTCCGGACCCGTCTGAACTTCGAAATGGCCAACACGCCGGAGATGGTGCACCTCGCCATTGAGGTGCGCCCGGACATCGTCTGCCTGGTGCCGGAACGCCGCGAGGAAGTCACCACGGAGGGCGGACTGGATGTTGTGGCCGCACGCGAAGCGTTGAAGATCACCTGCCGAAGGCTCGGCGAAGCCGGAATCCCGGTCAGCCTGTTCATCACCCCGGACGCCTCCCAGGTGGACGCCGCCCGCGAGGTGGGTGCCCGCTACATCGAGCTGCACACCGGGCGCTACGCCGGGGTGTACACCGATCCAGCGACCCGCTTCGCCGAACTGGAGCGCCTGGCGATCGCGTCCGGACGGGCGCACACCCTTGGGCTGGGCGTCAATGCCGGCCACGGGCTGACCGTCGGCAATGTGCCGGCGCTGGCGGCAGTGCCGCACCTGGAGGAATTGAACGTCGGCCACACCCTCGTCAGCAGAGCCCTGTTCGTCGGCTTTTCTGCAGCCGTCGGCGAAATGCTGCAGGCCATGGCCGCCTACCCGGGCAAACACCGGGATCCCGGGACGCGATGATCCTCGGAACGGGCATGGACCTTGTGGAGATCGCCCGTATTGAGCAGATGATCGAGCGATTCGGACCGCGCTTCATCCACCGGATTCTGCGTCCCCCGGAGGCCGCCTATTGCCAGGCCCAGGCGCGGCCGGGTCCACACATTGCGGCCCGGTTCGCCGCCAAGGAGGCCGTTGGCAAGGCCTTTGGCACCGGTATCGGACGGGACCTGGCGTGGCACGACATCGAGATCGGCCGGATGGAAACCGGCCAGCCCTCGGTGCAGCTCCACGGCGGGGGGCGCCTCCTTTGGAACCGGCGTCAGGCCGTCCGACTGCACCTCAGTCTGACCCATACGCCTGTCGTTGCGGGGGCGGTGGCGATCCTTGAGGGCTGATTCCACGGCAGGCCGGAATACAGGGTGCCAGCCCTGCCCGGACTCGATCCGCGCTGTTTCGGAGTCGAAACAAGACCTTTACAGTCCGGGGTCGGCTCCCATGCTAGCCCGGCATGTCGGCTTCCACGGTTTTGACCGTTGCCCCCAATGCGGACCCGCGGACGGGAACCGCCCCACCTTCCGGTTTCCGGCCCCTCGACGAAGCGATCACCCGATCCCAGTCCTATCTCCTCTCGGAACAACGTCCGGAAGGGTATTGGGTGGGAGAACTCCTGGTGGACGTGACCCTCGTGGCGGACATGGTCGCGTTTTATCATTGGTGGGGGAAGGTGGACCGCGACTGGGAGCGCAAGGCGGTTCACCACATGTTCGAACGGCAGCTTGCCGATGGTGGCTGGAACATTTACCCGCACGGCCCCGCCGAGGTGAACGCCACCGTCAAGGCGTACCTCGCCCTCAAACTGGCGGGCGTCCCGGCCACGGACCCCAGGATGTTGAAGGCCCGCGAATGCGCCTTCGCCCTTGGCGGTGTCCCGCGGATGAACACCTTTTCCAAGCTCTACCTGGCCCTGCTCGGGCTGGTGGAGTGGAACCATGTCCCCACGGTCCCGTGCGAAGTCCTCCTGATCGGCAAATGGTTCCATGTGAACTTCTGGGACATGAGCAACTGGTCCCGGGCGATGCTCATCCCCCTGGCCATCATCAATCACTTCCGTCCCACCCGGCCGCTGGGCAACGGCGTCCACCTCGACGAGCTGTATCCCAACGGGAAATGGGAACTCAACGAATCCCTGCGTCCGCGGTACTTCGATTTCACGCTGCGCAATGCCTTCCTGTGGCTCGACCGCCTGCACAAGCTGGCGGAATGGTTCGCGCGAAAACGGCTGCATCCGTTCCGGCGCCGCGCCCTCCGGCGTGCCGAGGCCTGGATGATCGCGCGCTTCGAGGGCAGCGATGGCCTGGCCGCCATCTTCCCCGCCATCCTGAACTCGCTGATCGCGCTGATCGCGCTGGGCTACCCCGATGACCACCCGCTGGTGATCCGGACCCACGGCGAGCTGCTCAAGCTCATGCATCTGGAGGCGGACACCCTCCGCATCGAGCCCTGTCTGTCCCCGGTGTGGGATTCCGCCATTGTTGCCATGTGCCTGCGCGAGTCGGGGGTGCCCCACGACCATCCGAAGCTGCGAAAGTCGTGCGGTTGGCTCCTGGACAAGGAGATCCGGTTTCGAGGCGACTGGATCCACAAGAACCCGGCGGACGTTGAGCCCTCGGGCTGGGTGTTCGAGTTTGCGAACCAGTGGAACCCCGACGTGGATGACACGGCCATGGTGCTGCTGGCGCTGCGACAGATCCCCGGGGACGACCGGGCGCGGCGCGACGCCTGCCTTCAACGGGCCATCCGTTGGATGCTGACGTTCCAGTGCCGCGATGGCGGCTGGGCGGCCTTCGACAAGGACTGCACCAACAGCATTCTTGAGAAGGTGCCCTTCGCAGACCACAACGCGATGCTCGACCCGGAGTGCGCCGACATCACGGCACGCATCCTCGAACTGCTGGGGTACGAGGGCTACCCGGTATCCCATCCCCAGGTGCAGGATGCCCTGCGATTCCTGCGCAAGACCCAGGAAACCGATGGTTCGTGGTTCGGCCGTTGGGGCGTCAATTACATCTATGGCACCTGGCAGGTGCTGCGGGGCGTTCAGGCGCTGGGACTCGACATGGGCGAACCATGGCTGCTGAAGGCACGGGACTGGCTGCGCAGCGTGCAGCAACCCGACGGGGGCTGGGGCGAGCGATGCAACACCTATGACGATCCCATCTTCAAGGGCACCGGTCCGAGCACCGCGTCGCAAACCGCCTGGGCCGTCATGGGACTCTGCGCCTTTGGTGACCTCGAGGATCCGTGGCTCCGCCGGGGCATTGAGTACCTGATCCGGACCCAGAACCCCGATGGCTCATGGACTGAGGATGAGATCACCGGCACCGGCTTCCCCCAGGTCTTCTACCTGAAGTACGACATGTACCGGAACGCCTGGCCGCTCCTGGCCATGGCCACCTACCGGAAGCTCCTCCGGGGAGGCCGCCCCGGCGACGGCCGGGCCTGATCAAATGGGCCCGGGGGGCTCATCGAAAGTGCGGTTCGTTGTCCCGGTTCCAGAGACGCGCGACCTGTTGGCGTTTTGCGGGATCCCGGTGCAGTTGACCGATCAGGTCGAGCCGCCGTTTGGCTTCCACATGGCCGTCACAAAAGGCGATGGAGGCGCGGCCGGCATGAACCTCGAGAGGCCACTGCCGCTCGTCGTACATGCCGATGAATCCACTCCAGTCCCGATCCCCCTTCTTTTTCAGATCCCAGTTGCTGTCGCCGTAGGAAATCATCCCTGAGGGATTCACGACCGCCGACTCCCGGGTCTCGCCCCAAACCGGGTCTCCCATGTAAACGCCCAGACCCGTGTTGGGGTTCTGCCCGGCGAAGGCACCCCAGACGTTGTAGCCGTAGCTCATGAAGAAGGTGCCGCCGGGCTTGAGGCGCACCTCGTCGTCGAGATACCCGAGCCTCGCGGGCAGCCCGCTCCCGAACTTCGCGATCCACTGGGATTTCGGCGGTGCCGCCGGGCAGTGAAAGACCGCCGTGTTCTTCCCGCCGTACATGGATTTGCGGAGCAGCGCAGGCCAGATCCATGTGTTGCCGTCCGCCCCATCAATCCCCACGGGATACACCCCGGTGTCCATGATGTAGGTCGCCGTCGCCAGCCCGAGTTGTCGCAGGTTGCTGATGCACTTGGTCCCCTGCGCCTTGGCCTTCGCCTTCCCCAGGGCCGGCAGGAGCATTCCGGCCAGAATCGCGATGATGGCGATGACGACCAACAGTTCGATGAGGGTGAACGCCCGCAAATCACCCGGCGGGGGCCGCCGGGCCCCGGGTCCATCCACCGGAAATTCCATGCTCCGGATCGAATCCCGGCCGCGGCGCGAAGGCGAGTCACAAATCCAGCTCCCGGTCAGATCGCACCCATCCGCCGCCGGAACTCCCGACATGCGGCGGCCGGGTCGGGATGCTTCAGGATTGCCGACACCACGCAGACACGGGAGGCGCCCGCGGACAGCACCGCGTCGAGGTTGTCCAGGGTGATGCCCCCGATGGCGAACCATGGAATCGCGAGGTGGGCCGCCGCCCATCGCACGTAGTCCAGTGTTGCCGGCGGGCGGCCCGGCTTGGTGGGTGTGGCGTGGACGGGACCCACAGCGACATAATCGGCCCCCGCCTCCACCGCGCGCCCCGCCTGATCGGGCGCATGGCTGCTCAGACCGAACTCCATCCAAGCGCCGGGAGGCCGCAGCGCCTCAACCCGGGTATGTCCGGCATCAAAGAAATCCTCCTGTCCCAGATGGACACCATCCGCCCCCACATCCCGGGCCAGTGCCACATGATCGTTGATGACCAGCCGCACCCCGGCCTCGCGGGTGACACGCAGGATGCCTTCCGCCAGAGGCCGGACCGCATCCGGATCGAGATCCTTCGCCCGCAATTGGATCAGGTCCGCGCCGCCGCCGGCGAGCTGCCGGGCCACCTCGACTGGCGAACGGCCGTCGAGCCAGGCGGTATCCACAAAGGCGTACAGGCGGCAATCCTTGAGAGGCTTCATCCGTGCTCCCACCCTACCGGCGCCGCGTCGTGCGCTCGCGCAACCATTGGGTGTCTGCACGGCCGGTCGTGCCCGGAACACCACCATGTGCCTGATGATAATCGCCACGGAACGGCGGATTGTTGAAGCGGCTGTCGGCCCAGCGATGCGCCTCGGAGTGGCCGTCCGCAAAGGAAAAATTGGAGATCCGCCCGTGATAGTTTCCGGGAACATGATACACGCCACCGCTCCCGGACATGTTCACCCCAAAGAACGGACGGCAGATGCTCTGGGGATGGATCTCACCAAAAATGAACGTCTCAGAAGGTTGAAGGACCTCGCCAGATTTCATCGGAACCACCCAGGTGCGGCGCTCTCCCTGGCTGTTGTAGGGGTTGCCCGTCCACGCCACGAAGGCGTTCATGCTGTAGCTGCGCGGATTGCGCTGCTTCCGACCGTTGATGGTGTGGGTGTAGGTGTCGCCCGGGCACTTGAAACTCCCCTTGGCACGAAGGTAGGGGGCGATGAGGGACACCCGCTCGTTGATCAACCCGTTGGCGGAACCCTCGAGCAAGTTGCTGCCCTCGCGCCCCTCCACCCAGAGGCGTGGGACGAAGTTGGGCGGCGGGTTCGTCAGGTTGACAGTGGCGTCCCCTTCCCCATTGGGCGGCAGGGAGTCCTGAAAGTCGGCCGCGTAGACCAGGGACGCGGTGATGAGCTGGCGGGTGTTGTTCAGGCAGGAAGCCCCGGTGGCCTTCTGTTTGGCCCGGGAAAGCGCCGGCAGCAGCATGCCCGCGAGAATCGCGATGATGGCAATGACGACCAGCAGCTCGATCAACGTAAATCCGTTGCTCGAGCGACCGGCAGGACCGGCGTGGCGGCGGCGGGCGGCGGGCATTGCATTGGAGCTCACGAGGTGGTGGGTGCGGTGGCGGGGAGATCGGCCAGCAGGGCCTCCACCTCGGCAAGGGGCCCGTCATGATGTTGCAGAATGGCGAGTTCGCGCGCCCGCTCGAACGCCGCGCGCGCCGCGGCAAGATTGCCGAGCTCCAGGTCGCAGCGGCCGATCAGGATCTGTACCGCCATCCAGTCCGGCCGGCGCTCCAGCGCCGCGGCCAGGTGCCCGCGCGCCCCGGCGTGGTCCCCCCGATCCAACAGCGCCCTGCCGAGGCTGAACCTCGCGAGTTCATTGTCGGGATGCTTTGCGGCCAGTTCCCGGTGTCGCTCCATGGGATCCACGGGGAGCAGTCTGGCACAGGATCCGGATGCCCCCAAGACCAACGTGAGGCACGCTGCCGGTCCGGAGTCCGGCAGACCGGGCCAATCGGCGCGGAGGGCCCCGCCGGGTTGCCAATGCCTGAACCCCGTTGCCATGGGGCCACCGGGTTGCCACGGCTTTCCCCTTTCTCCGGACGCCCGATTCGCTGAAGGTCCGCCGTTCGTTTTCATGTTCCGACACCTCACCATTGCAGGGCTCACCGAGGCGCTCACCCGGCGCGAATGCTCCGCCCGCGAGGCCCTGCAGGCCTGCTTCGACCAGATCGCCCAGGTGGACGGCACCCTGCGGGCCTTCCTGAGCTACGATGTCGCCAATGCCGAAGCCCAGGCCGATGCCGCCGACCGCGAGCTGGACGCCGCCCCACCCGCTCCCGCAAAACCACTGCTCGGGGTTCCCGTGGCCCTCAAGGATGTGCTCTGCCACCAGGGACAGCCCTGCTCCTGCAGTTCCAAGATCCTCCAGGGTTTCGTCGCCCCCTACGACGCCACCGTGGTGGCCCGGCTCAAGGAAGCCGGTGCCGTGGTGTTTGGGCGTCTGAACATGGACGAGTTTGCCATGGGCAGTTCCACTGAGAATTCGGCCTTCTGGACCACTGCCAACCCCTGGGATCCAAAACGAATCCCGGGCGGATCGTCCGGAGGATGCGCCGCCGCGGTCGCCGCCCATGAATGCTTTGGGAGCCTCGGTTCCGACACCGGCGGCTCCATCCGCCAGCCGGCCGCCTTTTGTGGCGTGGTCGGCGTCAAGCCGACCTACGGCCTCGTCTCGCGCTACGGGCTGGTCGCCTTCGCCAGCTCCCTCGACCAGATCGGCCCGTTCGCCCGGACGGTTGGCGACGCCGCCCGCCTGCTCCAGGCGATCGCCGGCCACGATCCGAGGGATTCGACGAGTGTCCCGCGGCCGGTTCCTGACCTGTCACGGTCCATCGGCCGCGACCTCAAGGGCCTGCGCATCGGGTTGGTGAAGGAGTTCCAGATCGGCGGCGTGGATCCGGAAGTGGATGCCGCCGTCCGCGCCGCGGTTCGCCAACTGGAAAGCCTCGGGGCCACGTCCGTCGAGGTCTCCCTGCCCCACAGCGAATACGCGGCGGCCACCTATTACATCATCGCGCCCGCGGAGGCGTCCGCGAATCTCGCGCGGTTCGACGGCATCCGGTACGGACTGCGCGTGGACGGCCGCGACCCGGAGGAACTGAACTCCCGGACGCGCGGCGCGGGCTTTGGGGCCGAAGTGAAGCGCCGCGTCATCCTGGGGACCTATGTGCTGAGCTCCGGATACTATGACGCCTTCTATCTGCGCGCCCAGAAGGTGCGCACGCTGATCCGGAACGATTTCCTCAAGGCGTTCGAGCAGGTGGACGCCATCGTCACGCCAACCACCCCGACCGCGGCGTTCAAGGCGGGGGAAAAGACCTCGGATCCCCTCCAGATGTACCTGAGCGACATTTTCACGATCTCCTGCAATCTGGCGGGCAACTGCGGCATCAGCGTGCCCTGCGGCTTCACGGCGGCGACCGCGGACGCCCCGCGTCTCCCGGTCGGTCTCCAGATCCTGGGCCGTCCTTTCGACGAGGAGACCCTCTTCCGCATTGCGCACGCCTACGAGCAAAGCACCTCCTGGCATCGCGAGCGGGCTCCGATGTCCTGATCCCGGTCACCGCGGCGGGGCGGCCGTTGAACCGACGGCATACAACCGGTCCATGGCGGTGACATACAAGACGCCGTTGGCCGCCACCGCAGTGGCGCTGATCGGTGCCCCCAGGGATACCTGCCCCAGCACACGCCGCTCCCGCGAGGCCTCGAAGATCCAGAAGTCCCCGCGCCGCGTCCCGAGGTACACCTTGCCATCCGCCACCAGCGCCGACGCCCAGACCTCACCGCCGAGCTCCTGGGTCCACAGCGATGATCCCGTGGTGATGTCCACGCAGTGCAGCACCCGCATGGAATCCGCCACAAACGCCAGCCCGTCGTGGACCGCCGGCGTGGACATCGAGTGCCGGTTGACCGGATAGGTCCACAGGAGGTTCGAGGCGGTGATGTCCCCGGACCCCGCGGGGTTGAGGCACTTCAACCAGGCCTCATGTTTGCCCCAGAACCAGTCACCACCGCCGACCACGTACAGCCGTCCTTCGTGAAGCACCGGCATGCCGTAAATGTTGCTCGGGCTGACCGCACGGTTGCCGTTGTACCGGTGGATGTCGGTCTTGGGAGCCGCCGGATCAAAGTCGAATTCCCAGACCTTCTTCAGGACGGCCGGCCTCGACGCGGTGGCATCGGGTCGAAACCCGGCCGGCAGCGGCTCGAAGGCGTACACGATGCCATCGCCCCCGGCGAAGAAGACGAGGTCGCGATCCCCCACGCGCCCCAGGGACGGCGCAGACCAGGTGCAGTGGAAAATGCGGGGGGCAATCCCCAGGCCGTCGGTCGCCAGCACGCGACCGGTCGCCTTGTCCAAGACCACCAGGCTGGGAGCGTCCGGCGTCCGGATCACCTTGTGGGTGTTGTCCACTCCGGTGCCGCTGTTGAGATAAAGGTGGTCTCCGTGGATGAGGATTGAGCTGTGCGCCGCGTCGTGGGACCAGATGCCCAACTCGCGGGTGAGATCGAGTGCCCAGATGATGTCGGCGTCGAGCGGTCCGAGAGGAACATCCGCCGCAGCGGCGTTGGTGCTGCCGGGGGTGAAGTAGGCTGCCTCCCCGACGAACGGACCCTCGTTGCCGTTGGCGAGGCCCGCCGCATCCAGGCACAACACCACGCCGCGGTTGTCCACCAGGTAAACCCGGTCGCCTTCCACGGTTGGCGTGGAGGAGATCCCCGACTTCGGCCAGTCGAAGTAGGGGTCCTCTTCGCGCTTGGGCACCACCAACTGCCACAGGAGCCGGCCGTCGTGCTCGTTGAGGCAGAACAACACCCCCCGGTCGCCCTGACGCCGGGAATCCCTCGGCTCGCCATTGTTGGTGCCCACGTACACGCGACCGCCCGCAATCACCGGGGTTCCGTGCGACTCGCTGCCGAGCGCGGCCGTCCAGCGGATCTGGCTCCCCGAAGCGGGATCAAAATGGGAAGGCAGCCCGCGCTCCGCGGATACCATGTTGCGCGACCACGCCTGCCCGAACTGCGCCTGGTCTGCCGCCACCGCCATGGACAACGCCCCGGTCAACGGGATTGCGATGCCCAGAATCGTCCGTTCTGCCATGGGACCAGAATACCGGGAACCGGGGGCGTTCGCGACCGTGGATTCCGGGCACGGAATCCGGGCAATCCTTCCAATTCCACTTCGGCTCTCTACCCTCCTCGCCGGTGAGCCTCCGGATTGTCAGCGCGGTGGGAATTGCCGCCATCCTGGCGACCGCCTGGGCGGTTTCGTCCCGGCGCGACCGGTTCCCCTGGAGGATCGCGGGCTGGGCATTGTTCCTCCAGTTCACCTTTGGATTGCTGATCCTGCGCACCGGGCCCGGCCAGGCGGTCTTTCACGGATTTCAGCGCGCCGTGGACCGGTTCATCGGATTCGCCAATGAGGGCACCCGGCTGGTCTTCGGGCCGCTCGCCGAGTCGGAGCCGATGGCCGCCGTCTTCGGAGCCGACCGCGCGGTCGTCCTCGCGATCACCATTGTTGGAACCATCATCCTGACCGGCACGGTGTCCTCGCTGCTATACCACTTCGGGATCCTCCAGCGGGTCGTCCTGGCCATGGCGTGGCTGATGCGGCGCGTGCTGGGCACCAGCGGCAGCGAAACCCTCGCGGCGGCGGCCAACATCTTCATGGGCCAGACCGAGGCGCCCCTGGTGATCCGGCCCTATCTGGAACGTATGACCCGGAGCGAGCTGTTTTGCCTGATGACCTCCGGGTTCGCGACCATCGCCGGCGGCGTGCTGGCCGTGTACACCGGCGTCCTTCGCGTGCCGGCCGGCCATCTCCTCACCGCCTCGGTGATGAGCGCCCCGGCAGCCATCCTCATGGCCAAGGTGATGCTGCCGGAGACGGAGGTGTCCGAAACCGCCGCCGGCGCCCGGCACCTCCCGGAGCGGACGACGATCAACGCCATGGATGCGGTCTGCACGGGCGCCAGCGATGGCATGAAGCTTTCAATCAACGTACTGGCCATGCTCCTGGCCATCACGGCACTGGTGGCCCTCGTCAATGCGCTGCTGGCCGGCGCTGCCGGCTGGGTGGGCTGGGAAACCACCCGACCGCTCCAGCAGGTCCTCGGCTACCTCAACGCCCCGTTCGCGCTGCTGATCGGCGTGCCACCCAGGGACGCCCTGACCATCGGACAGATCCTCGGGGAACGCATCGTGCTGAATGAGTTCATCGGGTACCTCTCCCTGACCGAGGCCCGGCCGCAGCTTGAGGCGCGGAGCTATCTGCTGGCCACCTACGCCCTGTGCGGCTTTGCCAACCTCGGGAGCGTCGCGATCCAGATCGGCGGCATCAGCGCCCTCGCCGCCACGCGCCGCGGCGACCTCGCGCGCCTGGGCATGCGGGCCATGGCCGCCGGCATCCTTGCCTGTTACCTCACCGCCTGCGCCGCCGGCGTGATCACGTGATCCGGGGGGGATGCGCCCCCCCGCGGGCCCATCGTCCCTCGGTTTTCCTGAACGAGAAGGATCGGCGTCGCGTCCCGGGGCTCGGGAGCGTTTCGGACCGGATGTTTTCAAAGCGGATTACGGATCCGGTGCGAGAGTATCAGTTGGAGGGCACCGCGACGCGTCATCGGCGTTGGCGCCTTGCGCAGGTTGTCAGGGATTCCTCGGGACCTGGGCATGCTGTCGCGGCCCAGGTCGTGAACCGGTCCGGCGCCGCGCTGTCCATTCACCTTGGAAACCGCAGTTGAGAGCAGGCTGCGCCGTAGCCGGCGATGATCGGAGCGGCTTGGCGGTGGGATGAATCGGTGTGAGGAGGCTCCGGGGCGCTGAGTCATCCGCTCGGGGCGCCGAGCAAGGCCTGCGGCCGCAGCCAAGGGGCCAAAATCCGCTTCCAGATGCGTTCCCAGCACGCTTGGGGGGTCAACGGCTCCGCAGCATTCTTCAGCCCGCTTAAGAACAGGCTCAGTCCGCTCAAGAGTCGCTGCGCCTGGGCCGCAACGGCATGGGTGCTGGTCAGCCGGATGGTCACCCGGCGGCCGGACTCCACGACCCTCCCCACCGCACACAGCAGCAAGGGCCGGCTGGTGATGGCCTCCCGGCCCCGGTCCGGTTGCGCGCAGGCCATGAACAGGCTCCACCAGTTGCACACCAGGGCCACGGTCCGGGCCGCCACCTGGCAGCGCAACAGATCCCGGGTCATGAATCCGCTCACCCCCACGGGTTCTTCAACTCACACCAACTGACCCAACGGGGTCACCGGCGCCTGCGAATCCCACTTCACCTGGAACCGCCGCCTCTGCGTATCCACCACCACCGGCCCCGCAGGCAGCCCCGCCGGAACCCGCCCCACGCTCACCTCACCCCCCAGGGTGAACCGCTGGAGAATCACTCAGGCCGATCATCCCCAATCGCTCTGCACGGTTCCTTAGGCAAGTCTTCAACTGTCGTTTCCAGGTTTACCCTCGAACACCCGCACAAGAGTCCGGCAGGTCATGGAGTGCGCCAGCCCTCTGGCGCCTTGGCACCGTGCCCGGGCGGCACAGCGGGCAAATCCCGACTCCCGGGTCCCTCCGGGCACCAGGGTGACCACACGCCGCAATGCCCATTTCGGACATTCCTGCCGTCATGTGCCCGCATCGTTCGAACTCACTACGGGTGGCTTTCCCATGAACTCGGAGTTGTCCCTCGCCACAATTGGGGACCGTGGCAAAAATCGCTTCAACGGTGTTGCCGGAGTCCCCGGAGACGCCCCGAGGAGGGTGCCGTCGTGATCTGGCGCAATATCCGACGAACCACTTCTCCAACAGCCTCGTTTCCAACCTGTTCGAGAATCTCTCGCCCATTGTGATATTGATCTCACGGCAGCACCTCGCCATGCCCGTCGTGGCTGCGCCCTGATATCCAGCACGCTCGCGGCATAACTTTCACGTTGACAACACGTTGCCCAAAGTCAGGATCGTCGCGATATCAATATCGCGACGCGCCGCCGTTGCTCAATCAAACTGTTGGGCCACTTAATGACGAACGTCTCTTCTGCGATCTTGTCATGGTCACTCGCGCCGCTTACCGGGGCTTGGTTGGTTTCGGCGGCGGTCTTCCAGCATTACCGCAACACGGGGTCGTTGACGGATGTGCCATTTAGCTGGCTTATTCTCTATTTTGTAGTCGGTCCGATTGCGATGTTCGTGGCGGGAATGCTGATTTTCGTGCGCTTGCGGGAGCGTCGAAGATTTCCGCTCGTCGACCGCGTCGCACTTGGCGTGTCTGCGGTTTGCGGTGCTTGGTGGATATGGCTAGTGACGACCCTGGCTACGAGATGAAAGAGACATGGCCCAACAAGATCACTGGAGCCAACAGCCGCCCCGCTTCGCAGTTCGACATTCGCGGGCTTCGGGGAGGCGCTCCGGTTGTCGGAAGTCACGGGCGTTATCACGGCGGGGCGGCTGTCGCTCAATTCTGTCGTTGCCCAGTAATTCGAGAATCGCCCGAGTCCAGAATCGGCCCCTCGCATCAACTAATTTTAATTCCAGTTGATACTCCATAGCTTTCGTGAATGGCCAGTTTGTCTAGGCTCCTCAAAGCATGTCGCAAATTTCTGCTCGTCGATCTCCTTTGACCCTTTGTTGCCGCTGCTTCAGGAAACCTTCTAGAAACTGGATAGTTTCCCCGAAACCTTGGAAACATGGAGACCTCCATCTATCGTCGTCGGCATTCTCCCAAGTGGAATTGCTAGTGGTTGTTGCGATTATCGGAGTTCTAGCCGCCATACTGCTGCCGGCCCTGGCACGCGCCCGGGCGGCCGCGCATTCGGCGGTATGTAAGAACAACTTGCGTCAACTCGGTGTCGCGCTGAATCTCTACATCGACCAGTTCCCAGAGTTTCCAGGAGATCCTCCGTCGTTCGGAGGGGTGATGCTGGAGGGCCCGGGACGGATGTCCGGTCGTGGTTTACTCTATCTGGCGCCCTTTGTCTCGACCAGCATCTATTCGACGGATAACGAAGGACGGATTGAGAGCCTGCGGATGTTGAGGCAACCCTCCGTTTTTCACTGCCCGGCCAAGGGCTGGGGTGACGCTCCATTTCGGGATCCGGGGGGCACGCGGCAACGCTGGCTTCCCTATGGATATGGTTATAACGGACTGGGAACCCGGCTGAGGCCGCCGACGGACATCCCTCTGGGCCTTGGTCCTGTCGAGTGGCAGGGCACGGTGCAGCGCGTCAAAACCTCGGGAATTCGATCGCCGTTCGGGATGATTGCGATCGGCGATTCATCTGAAGATCTTTTGGGATTGCTCCACCCGCATTCGAAGCTGGACGGCCATCCAATTCTCAGGGTCGGTACTATGCACTCTGCCGGCGCCAACGCGGCATTCTGCGACGGGCATGTTGAGTACGCCAAGACCGCCAAGTGGACCGAAGCCTCCGAAGCGGCGCGCCGCCGGTGGAACAACGATCACGAGCCACATCCGGAAACTTGGTAAGGCCGCGCTTCCGCTCGAGGAGAGCCAACGATGTCTGGCGACGAACTAAAACCCTCATTCATGGGGGGGGAAGCCACTGGGGTCAGGCGTGCAACTTTGACAATTGGTTCAGCGAATCCTCTCGTGAACTCCGAGATTCGCGGAGCGATCGGGACTTGCGCCCAAAGCAGTCGGATCGCTTGATTGAAGTGCCAGTTCCAAATACACTATCTGAGGAAATCAGAACCGACTTCGTCAGCAGAATTTGTGGGTAGGAGGCGGTTCGGGTAGTCGGCCAAGAGTATGATAGAGTGCGACTTTCATGGCTTTGAAGGTGCGAAAGCCGTAGCCGCGCCTGGGAGGAACAACAGGGTCGCACCTAAACCTTTGATATCTTGCGACAAACTAACACACTTTCCCATTTGCCGGGCGCGGTGGCCTTTTGTGACGGCCCGCGGGTGCGGAGTGGGAGCGATTTTCCTGAACGAGAAGGATCGGTGGCGCCCCCCGGGGCTCGGAGGCGTTTCGGACCGGATGTTGTCAAAGCGGATTTCAGACCCGGTGCGAGGGTATCGGATGGAGGGCACCGCGACGCGTCATCGCCGTTGGCGCCCTGCGCAGGTTGTCAGGGATTACTCGGGACCTGGGCATGCTATTGCGGCCCAGGCCGTGAACCGGCCCAGCGCCGCGCTGTCCGTTCACTCCGGCAAGCCCCGCATTGTTGTCCCGACCTCGCGATAAGTGGTCATCGGATTGGGTTCGAGTCCTTCGCCGAAACGCACCGTCCGGCCAACAACGCCATTCAGACTTTGATCCCTGCACTGATGAAGGGCACAGGGGCCACGCGGCCTAAGTTTCCCCCGAACCAGCAGGAGGTCACTTCCATTGTTGCAAAGCCATCGCGATGCTGCCCTCAAGGATCGGTTCCATGGTCAATTGGCAACAACAAATGTGCGGTGGCGGTGGCGGAAAGTGTTCGGGCGCGGTAGAAGCGGGCACCGGGCAGACTGGACAATTCGTGCACGGCGATGCGCACGACGGGATCGAGAACTGCGGGAAACAGACGGCCCATCACCCAAGGGTAGGGCTCAAGGTTGGCGGGACTGGTTTCCCAGGCGACTCCGTCCGGCCACTCACCAGCAGATTTCAGTGGCAACGCCGACCAATTCTGCGTCGGATCATCGCTGAACTCCACCGCGATCAATTCGCCCGCTGGTCCTCGGATGGTCAACTCGGGTGGCACCCCGAGATTCAGTTCAATTTCCAGAGGCACAGGTTCGGTCACTGAGTGAATGATCCGTCCCTGCGTGCCCACAACGACGTATGCATGCCCATCCCAGGCGACGTCATTGTAACCATGCAGATCCCAGTCCGTACCGTCAAACGGGACGGAAGTTACGACCCGATCTTCCGACCAGTTGAGTCCATCTGATGAGGCTTGGATCGCAAATGCATGACCGCAATAGTCATTCGCACCGCCGACCGCCACGAACTTTCCTCCCAGATGGCGCAGGCGGGAAACCCGCCGCAAGCTCGTATGCCACCACACCGGCGACCAACTCTCCGCATCACTGGACACCACAGCCGCCTGCAATGTGGGCAGGCGGCAAGGATTCTGCCCGGCGTCTCCCAATCCCGGACGCCCCCGGAACAACCAGCGGCCGGCGGCATGCACAATCGCCGGACTGCTAAACGAAACCTCTTCATACTTCCACCCCCCTTCCGTAACGTTTGGGCTGCGAAGGAGCTCCCATTCCACTCCATTGGTGGAGCAGAGCAAGGTCGTGTGTCCGATGGCAATGAACCTTCCAGCGCCGAAAGCGACCTGAACCATGCTCGATCGCGTCGGACTGGTGCCCACCGACCAATGGATGCCGTCCGGAGAGGAGAGAAGCGTCCCCAGCATCCCGACGGCCACAAATTTCCCGTTTCCGTGGGCCAGGCTTACCAGTGCATTTGTCACGGGCACCGCCTGCCTTTCCCATGCAATACCATCGGAGGAAATCAGAATCGTTGCCGTCGAAGGATGATCAAGGAATCGTGGTCGTTGACCGCCAATGGCCACAAACCGACCTCCGGCAAAAATCACATCGGCGAGTCCGCTGGCGTCCCCCGCCTCCTGTCGGAGCCAATGCTCGCCGTCGGGCGATGTCAGGATGACAGCGACTTCATCGCCCCCCACCGCCACAAATCCCGAGGGCGCATGGACAACGGCCCTCAGTGTCTCGGCGGTCCCCGACTCCCGGAACCTCCAGTGCACTGGCAGCGGATCCTCCGGAATCTTCATGCGGGCCGCCGATTGAGGACTCCAACCATTTTTCCCATTGTCACCGCCCAGAGGTTGGTCCAATTGAAGCTTGATGGTCCCATCTGGTTCCGCCCAGCCCTGCCGCCCAAAGCGAATACTTGGGGGCATTGCTGCGGACACGGCGGCAAACATGCAAGAAGAGTGCAGCAGGAGGCCGGCCAAGGCGGCACGGCCTACGACGGGAGTGGATTTCATAGGCAGGGGTATCTTCAACCGCTACAGGGAAAACGCCGCTAACAGGTTTCAGGAAATGACCTGCGAATCCCGGCGGCCCCGCACATGGCTCAGTCCAGGTTGGGATTGGTGTCCGGGTCCACGGTCCAGACGAGGCGGGTCTGCGGTTAGTAGGCGAGGCCGTTGGTGATGATCTCGGGGCCGCGGCGGGTCTCAAAGTGACCGTCCATATAGGCGAGGTTGTCCCGACCGCGATGGCGCGCTGCGAATCGGTTGGCGTAGGTGCTGGGCTGCCCAAGCTGATCCGACGCCTGGCCCGGAGCGGCAGGCGCGTCATCCTTCAGGCGTTTTTCCAGGAACGCCACCGTGACCGAAGGGCTTCGCACCTGCGTGATCCGGACGGTCGCGTGCGGCCACATGATGAGCTTTGAGTTCATGGCCAAGGAAAAAAACACCGACGGATCCTCCAGCCGCTGGCGCGGGAACGGCGCCTGCGGACAGTGGAAGATCCTGGCGCGCCCGTAAAAGCCGGGACGCGCCGACCGCAGCCCGTACTCGGCGGCACGTGTCACGCCCATCTGAACGGCCAGTGCATTGTACCAGACGTCGCGTGCGAAGGGATGGGTGACCTCGCCCCACGTGTTCAGCGAAACGCCGTTGGGCTCGAAGCTTTCCCGGGAGATCCGATCGTCATTGTCCACGGCGTAAAGCGTCTGGGCCAGCGTCCATTGCCGCACGCGTCCTGCACACTCCACCTGCCGCGCCAAGATCTTTGCTCGGCCCATCACGGGCAAAAGCAGTGACGCGAGCACGCCGACGACGATGATGACGACGAGCAGCTCGACCAGCGTGAAGCCGTCTGCCGCGCCCGCGCGCCGCCGCCGAAATCGCACCCGTATCATGGTGCTACGGGCAGCAGCACGACGCGGTAAAGGAGCGCCGTCGCCGCGACCGGGGTGTCTCTGTATCCCGCCGCACCCGTGGCAGCCGTGACACGTGCGATGGGGCTCCACGCCGCAGGAACCAGGGCACTGCTGCGCTGCACCTCATAAGCACGGCCAAGCAGCGCAGTCCACGTCAGTTCAAGGCCGCCGCCAGCGCCGGCGATGGCAAGCTGTGGCCGCCCGAGGTGATCGTCGTTGCTCAGCCAGCCGGGCGAGCCCACATCGTCTGACAACGCGGCACGGAAGGCGCCGCGCTCGCCCGCAACGCTGTAGTTGAACCCCAATTCGGCATCAGGGTCCTCCGGATCGTACCAGCGGCTTGCACCGCAGGGACAGGGGTCTGGAAACTCAAGACAAACCCTCAATTCGAACTCCAGGATGAAATCAGCGTCTTCACGCGCCGCCGAGTTCCATCGCGTGATGGATTCCGTGAAGTCGTTGCCGAAGCCGTTGCCAATGTACGAAACAATCGGGAGATCCGACGGCAGATTCGTCGGGCCCCACCAGCGTCGAAAAGCGCCCGCATCCAGATCGGAGACAAAGATGACGGATCTTCCGGGCAGAACCCACACGTCATTCGTGATGGTGAAGGCTCCGTCCAGCACGCCGGGATGATCGTCGAATCGCCAGCCGCGGAGGTTCACCGGACGTGTGTCCACGTTGACCAGCTCCCACCAGTCGTTGCGATCCGCCGTCGCGGCGCTGGCGGACGGGCAAAGCATGGCTTCGGCGACGATCAGCCGGGGCGCCGGCAGCACGGAAAGCGAGGCTGCGACTGCGGCGGCGCAGAGCGGATTGCGCACCTCCACGGTGTAGCGGCCAGCGCGGCCCGGCGTGACATCCGGAATCTCAAGCAGGGCGTTGGCCGCGCCGGGGATCGCTTCACCATCGTGAAGCCACTGCAATTCCGGGAGCGGATAGCCGCGCACCTCGACACCGAACGAAGCCGTCTGGCCCGGCGTGACCTCAAGGTCGACGGGCGGACGCACGATGGTGGCGCAGCGCGCCTTCCGGTTGACGATGAGAGCGGCCGGGGCGGTGACGAGGCTCTCCACGCCATTCTCGAGCCGCACCGTGTACACGCCGCCGTCCAAGGCAGGCGAGACGTTCGAGAGGACCAGCATGGATGCCGTGGCGCCCGGCAAGTCACTCGCACCCCGGCACCACTGAAACCGCGGCCGGGGTAGGCCGTGGGCCACCAACCTGAAGACAGCGGTGGCTCCAGCGTCGGTCTCCACATCGGCCGGAGCTCGTATCACGCGGAGGGGCACCGGACTGCCGACCGAACCCGGAGAGCCGACGTCACCACCGACCGCAGCGCGGAAGGCCTCCGCGTCACCCTCGCGGCTCAACGCGCCGAAGGCGCCGGTTGAGGCGGCGCTCGTGAAGGTCACCCCGCGATCAGCGCCACCCAGCGGAACCCGATCCAGTTGGTTGGTCACGCCCGCGGTGGCGTGCCACAAGCGCAACTCGTCCCGGTTGGCGCTGAGGCCGAAGCCCCAAGGCGCGGTGATAATGCACCGATCGGCCAGTCGCGCCTCCCTCCACCACGCCCGAAACTCGGTCTGACCGGGAATCCCCCGGCTTTCGCGCACAAAAACCAGCGACTCGCCGGGATGCAGAACGGGGACCTCGCCAGCATGCCTGGCCAAGTCGGAAAGTCGGTGTGCCGCGCCCCAACCTGCCTCATCCGCGAACCAAAGGGCGCCCAAGTCCACCGCGTCGGAGCCGTAGTTCGTCAACTCGAAGAAGTCCTCCCCCGCCCCGGATGGTGCGCCAGCCCTCTGGCGCCTTGGCACCGTGCCCGGGCGGCACAGCGGGCAAATCCCGACTCCCGGGTCCCTCCGGGCTCGGTTGGCGAAATGGGCTCCAGGCCTGACGCCCCGTTCGCTGATCGAGCAACGGTCCGCCCTCCAGATGCTCGATGTCCACTTCCCGACCACCGACGGACGCACCCTCCTTTTCCAACGCTATACCTCACCCAATAAGACCCAGAAACTCCTGCTGGCTCAACTCGGACTGGGGCTTCCCCCGCAATCCCCTCCGCGCATTTCATCCCACCGCGCCATCGAGCCGCTACCGGGGTCCGCCCTGTAGTGAAGACCTTCCACCCCAATCTTCAGAATCAGGTCCATTCTCTCGCTTCCCCTTCTCCAGTTGCGAAAGTCGGGCTGCCGCACGCACCCGCGCTGGCAGCTCATCGGTTTTCCCATCAGAAGGTCGCCCGCTGCACGACACCCTCTGGCAACGTGCCCGCGCCGCAGACTTCGCCTTCCGCAAACTCTGCGACGCCCGCTCCGCCCTCACCATGACCTCGCAAGGCGTGACTGAATTCGCGACGGTGAACGTGAAGGACTTCAAGAGGCTGGGCGTTCGGAAGGTGGGGAATCCAATCGCTGCATGAAATCCCGCCCAATGCCGTCACAAGCACAAGCTTCCGAAGTGTGCTACGAGTTGCACACGGTGGAGAATGGCCACAGACCTTCGGGGAGCACGTACTGATCTCCAAAGGCTTATGCAGCTTCCAACCCTCCAGTCGCGAAAGTCGGGCCCGACGCCCCCGGGGCGGGAACTGCACTGGGCACGAACGCTCGGCAGGTCGGTGAAGGTCAACTCAACTTGGAATTCGACGACGGTGTGGGTGCCGTGCGCGGTGCCGCCCTTGCGAAAGAATTCCCGGCCCGCTGGACGGTGCGTTCCTTGAGCACGTCGTAGATGGGACGGACGCCCAGCATCGAGGGAACAATGGATGCGGTGACGGCTCCGACCAGCATCGGCAGCAACAGCGAATGGTTCCCGGTGAGTTCCGCCACCAGCAGGATGCCCGTGAGTGGCGCACGAACGACCGCGGTGAAGAAGGCCGCCATGGCCACCACGGCAACGGCCGCCGGTGGGATGCCAACAATCAACCCGGCGGGGCAGGACGCCGCCAGCAGTGCGCCGATTTGTGCGCCCAGCACCAGCATCGGCGCAAAAATGCCCCCGGGAGTCCCCGCCGCATAACACACCGGGCCGAGCAGGAATCGAAAAACGAACAGACCCGTCATGGCCGTGATGGCCGTCCCGCCCGTGACACCGGAAAGCGCCTGCTGCGTCAGGGGATCCCCGCCACCCACCGAGCCGGGAGCAAACCACGCCACGACGCCCACCCCGAAGCCGATCAGCACCGCCGGTGCCCATGCAGGCCAGCGGGCACACCGGTCCGCCAGCGCGAGTGCGCGCAGGATCGCCCACTGGTAGGCCACGCCGGCAACCCCGGCCGCCAACCCGACGCCCGCGAACAGGACGCCGGATCCCAGGTCCGGGGAGGCCAGTGCGGGCGTGCTGAAATCCGGCGCCGCCCCCAGCAGACCACGCGACAGGGTGATGGCCCCCGCAATCGCAGCCAGTGACGCCACCACCACCCGCGCATCGAAGCGACGGGTCAGTTCCTCGAACACAAACACCAGGGCGGCCATCGGGGCGTTGAAGGCCGTGGCCAGGCCGGCACCCGCACCGGCGGCAATCAAGGCGCGCAGGTCCGACGCGCCCCATCCCAGCCGACGTCCGAGCAGGCCGGCCAGGCTGGCACCCATCTGCACGCTGGGCCCCTCCCGGCCCAGGGCCAGCCCGCCGCCAATCGCCATCCATCCGCCAAGGAATTTCACCGGCAGCAGTCTCAACGGCGCCGGGGGCAGCTCGCCGCCGACCACCGCCTCCGCATGGGGCACACCGCTCCCCCCGGCCTCGGGGGCAAACCGCCGGACCAGCCACGCCGCCCCCCCCGCCAGCGTGGCAACGGTCCCGGCCACCATGAGGACGCCGACGCCCGGAAATCCATGCGACCACCCGATGAAGGCGTCGCGGGAACGGTCGGCCCAGTCCAGCGCCATGCGAAACAGCGCCGCCGTCCCGCCGGACAGCACTCCGACGAGCGTGGATGCCAGCGCCAACCGGAACCATCCGGGCGCTCGCGGGAGTGTCGTCGGCCGGGTTTCCGAGGCGTCGTGCATGCGAGGTTCAGCGTGCAGCCGCCCGGTCGGCTCCAGCCACCTGGCCGGATCGTCCGGGGATTCCAGGTTCGCACCGTCGCCTCACGACAACCCCCCATTGTCAATCAAGCGGGTCCGCCCCAGATGGACCGCGAGGGCCATGTGACTGTCGCGACCCACCGCGGTCACCGGGGTGAGCGTGTCGGGATCGAAGAACTCCACGTAATCGAGGCGCGCCCGGGGTCTCGATGCGATCAGCCGGCGCACGCCGCGCTCCAAAGCCGATGCCGGCACGCGGCCCTTCGCGTCACGCACCGCCTTGCGGCAGGATTCCAGCGCCTCCCAAAGGACGGTGGCCTCCGCGCGTTCGGCCGAGGTGAGGTGGGCGTTTCGCGAACTCAAGGCCAGGCCGTCGGGTTCCCGCTGCGTGGGGGCCACGACGATCCGCACGGGGAAGTTCAGATCCGCCGTCATCCGCCGCACCACCGCCGCCTGCTGCCAGTCCTTGGCCCCGAAGACCGCAACGTCGGGTTGGACACAATGAAACAGCTTCGCGACCACGGTGGTCACGCCCCGGAAATGGGCGGGTCGCGAGACCCCTTCCATGCCCCGGGAGAGCCGCTCCTCCACCACGTAGGTCGAGTACCGGCCCACGGTTTTCCCGGGATACATCACGTCATCGGACGGGAGGAACAGGACATCCACCCCCTCGGCTCGACAGCGGCGGCGATCCGTCGCCGGATGCCGCGGATACCGCGACAGGTCCTCGGTGGGACCGAACTGGGTGGGGTTTACGTAGACGCTCACGACCACGATGCCGGATGGTCCCACCCGGCGACGTGCCTCCCGGATCAGGCGGGAATGCCCGTTGTGCAGGGCGCCCATGGTCGGCACAAGGCCGACCCGGCGTCCCTGACGTTGCCAGGACCTTGCCATCCGCTGCATGGCCGAGGGTGTCTTGACCGTCCGCATCCGGTGACCATGCACCGGGGTCCCCCGCGGGAACAACCCGGGGATGGTGCCGGACTTTTGGGCCCGCTCACGGCAGGGCGATCAGCCGGAAGTATTGCGGTTCATTTCCGGCCGGGAGGACCCATTCGGTGAAGCCGCGTTGTTCCTCGATCGGGCCGCCCATCCGTCCCCAGTCTCCCAGATTGGGCGCGACCTCCAGCTGATACCGGTTGCGCGGCAGGGTGAAGTAGCGCAGCACCACGGCGGGGAACGCAGTGACGGTACCATCCACCGCCTCCGTGGGAACCGTGGGATCGAATCCCGCGAGCAACTCCAGGGCGTCGTCGAGGCCGTCCCCGTCGGTGTCGCGCAGGAACGGATCCGTACCCAGGCGGCGCTCGAACTCGTCGTCGAGCAAATCGCCATCACTGTCCTCGGGGAGTTTGAGCGCCATCACATGATACCCGCCGGCGGCAACGCGGCCCTCCACCGGATAACCGGCAAGCACCCCGTTCAAGTAGTCCGCCGCCTCCCCCCAGACGATCACCCGCCCCTCCGCCGTCTGTGCCAGGCTCCGGTTGAACCCTGCGGTCACCGAGACCACCCCGGACAAGCCGGGCGGCGGTACGCACTGGCCGTCTTCATTGTTCCCCCAGCACGCCACCCGGCCATCCCGGAGCAGGGCCAGCGTGTGCCCATTACCCGCCGCCACGGCGGACGCTGGCGGCAGTCCGGACGGCACGGCAGATTGCCCGAACCGGTTGTCCCCCCAGCACCAGACCCGTCCATCGGCATCGAGGGCCACGGAATGCGACCAACCGGCCGCAATCCCCACCGCGGGCCCAAGGGCTGCCGGCACATCGGCCTGACCCTGGGCGTTGTTGCCCACGACCACCACCACACCGTCCACCGTGAGGAGCACGCTGTGCAACCCGCCTGCAGCAATCGCCTCAAAGGGACCTTCGAGCTGGGGAGGGCTTTGGCCGGACGAGTTGCGTCCCCATCCCGTCACCGAACCGTCCTCCAGCAATGCCAGGGAGTGATGTCCGCCGCCGGAAACCGCGGTCACGCCTTCGAGTCCGGCCGGGGGATTGCATTGGCCGTCCGAGTTCAAGCCCCAGCCACGCACCACGCCTCCCTCGGAGACCGCCAGACCATGCCAGGCACCCGCGGCGATGTTGACGACGCCATGGACGTCGAGCGGCACATCCCGTTGCCCCAGATCGTTGTTGCCCCAGACAGCGATGGTTCCGGCGATGCCCGGAAGGAGCGGCGCCTCCGGATCCCCTCCGGATCCAGTGCCACCGTTGCCCAGCGGCAGCAGTCGAAACGCAAGCGCAGTGGCCGGCAGGTCGGCGCGATTGGTGATGAACGAAACCCCACGCGGTGCCACGAATGGCTCGTCAAAGTCCTCCCATGTCAGGCCATCGGGCGACGTCTGCATCTGGTAAGTGCCCGTGCCGAGGGCGAACACACGCAGCTGCACCCCGGGGGCAATCGCCAGGAAGCCGTCCGGGGCCTCGGTCGGGACCAGCGGGTCAAAGCCGTTCTCCAGTTCCACCCGGTCCGGCAGACCATCGCCATCGGTATCCGCAGACAACGGCGACGTGCCCAGCGCCAGCTCGATGCCGTCCTCAATGCCATCGCCATCGGTGTCCCACAACACCGGGTCCGTGCCGACGGCACGTTCGAAAAGGTCATCCAGCCCGTCGGTGTCCTGGTCGGCCTCACCCTGTATGGCCACGGTGTGGAAGTAACCGGCGGCCAGCCGCACCGGGTTGGTCAGCCCGGGCGGCGGGATGAGCACCGCCGGCGGCTCAAATCCGAACAACACCACGCGACCGTCCGGCCGGACCGCAGCCGTGAAGCCGTACCCCGCCGCGACGAGGACCACGTTGCCCAGGTCCTCCGGGACGTCGCACTGGGTGAACAAATTGTCGCCCCACGCCACCAGCGTCCCGTTGCGCAGCACGGCCACGGTGTGGTTGCCGCCGGCCACAATGCCCGCGACTTCGGGAAGGTCCTCAGGGACGTCGCACTGGCCGAAGTCATTGCTGCCCCAGCAGTGCACCCGGCCGTCCGCCGTGAGCGCCACCGTATGAAAAACTCCGGCCGTCACCGCCACCACGTCGCGGAGTCCCTGCGGCACGCTGCACTGGCCGCGCCCATTGTCACCCCAGCACACGACCGTCCCGTCGCGTCGCAGCGCTGCCGCATGGAAGTAGCCGGCCGCCAGTGCGGTGACCTGGCTCAGACCCGGCGGGAAATCCAGCTGGCTGAATTGATTGGTGCCCCAGCCGACCACCGTGCCGTCTGCCCGCAGGCCGAAGGTCTGGACCGCCCCAGCCACCAGGTGGGTGAGATTGGTGGCCTCCGGGGGCACATTGGTCTGCCCAAATTCCCCGGAGCCCCACACCACCACCGAGCCGTCGGCCTTGAGCACGGCGGAATGGGCCAGTCCTGCCGCCACGGCCACCACCTGGGTCGCCACCAGCGGCACATCGGTCTGGTCATACTCGTTCAGGCCCCAAGAGAAAATGTCGCCCCTGGGCTGCGGCACCCACACCCGTCGCTGGAAGTCCAGCACCTCGACCCTCACCGGACGCCCCATCTGGCGGCTGTTGATCAACTGCGCCTCGAGCCGGTAGGTCCCGACGTCCTCCATCCGCGCGCGATGCACCACCAGCGACGGAAGTGTCTGCGCCTCCAGCGGAACACCATCCCGGTACCATTGCCACGACACATAGTTCGTGACGATCACCTCGTTGGTCAGAAGGTCCCCGGGCTCGGGACACCGACCCTGAATGTCAGCAACCCCGTCGCCATCCGTGTCGCAACCGTCATTCACACCGTCACCATCGGTGTCCACCGGATCTCCAAATGCCACCTCGTTGGTGATGACCACGAAGTTGGTGGTCAGGAGGAAGGGTCTGAACGCCTGCGCCCGGAGCACGAGCAACTCACCCGCCAGCACCTGACGGTCCCGCGCCGATGGCAACTCGCCGTCAAATCCGATCCCCTCGACACCCGGCAGGGTGAAAATCGGAAAACTCTCCGGATCCCGGGGATCGGTGCCGGCATCGAATTCCGCCTTGTCATCCCAGCCATCGCCATCCGTGTCCTTGACGCGCGGATCACTGCCAAACCGGATCTCGATCAGGTCCGGCAGCCCATCGCCATCGAGATCGGACCCTTCGAGGCCAATCGGCCCCACGCCGGGCACCGCCGCGCCTGCAGCGCTCGATGCGCGAAGGACGGCCCACCCCGCAATTGGAAGCACAAGCAACAAGAAGCAAATTCGCAAGCGATTCATTGTAAACTATTTATAAAGTGTCCACTTTCAAGTGTGAGCGGGAACGATCACCGCAATGTCGTGCAGGTTCCCTGCCAGTCCAAAGTCAATCGGGCAACGATTTGGCCAAGATTCCGGGCCTGTGGCTGGCTGGCATCTGGCGCTTCGCGAGGCACCTGATAGGGATTCACTTCAGCTCCGCGGCGCCCGTGCAGAGACGATGGGGAACGCGGGAAGCCCCATAGCGAAACCCTTCCCCCGTTCTCCGCGACGACTCCACCCGCACTACGGAGGAAGTCGCGGACGTGCGGGAGCCCATCCCACACTTGGTAGGGGCGTGTTCCACCGCGACCCACTTCAACTCCGCGGCGCCCGTGCACAGACGATGGGGAACGCGGGAAGCCCCATAGCCAAACCCTTCCCCCGTTCTCCGCGACGACTCCACCCGCACTACGGAGGAAGTCGCGGACGCGCGGGAGCCCGTCCCTACCAGCCCGTGCCACAGATTGCCTGCCGGGTTTTTCAACTTGGCCCAATCGCCGGCCCCGGTGTTCCCTGACCGCATCGCCACCCACCTGTCATGAATCCCCGCATCCTGCTGGTCACCGGCTCGCTGATCCTGAGCGTCCTGATCGGACTGGTCCTGGCCCGTCGCGACCGGGCCGGCACCCCTGCGGACGCCCGGGCTTCCGGCCGGGTGCGCATCGGCCTCTCACTGGACACCCTCAAGGAGGAGCGCTGGCAGCGGGACCGCGACCGCTTTGTGGAGGAGGCCGCCCGGCTCGGGGCCGAGGTGCTGGTGCAATCGGCCAACTCCGATGACGCGGCCCAGATGCGGGATGTGGAGTCGCTGATCAGCAGCGGCGTGGCGGTGATGGTCATCGTACCGCACAACGGCGAAGCCATGGCCAAGGCGGTTCGCGCCTCCAAGGCGGCGGGCATTCCGGTGATCGCCTACGACCGCCTCATCCGCGACAGCGACGTGGACCTGTACGTGAGCTTCGACAACGTGCGCGTGGGTCAACTGCAGGCGCAGTACCTCGTGGATCAGCTTCGCGGACGTCGGGCGCGTATTGCGAGGATCTACGGGTCGAAAACTGACAATAACGCAGCGCTGTTCAAAGCCGGGCAGGACCAGGTCCTGCAGCCGCTGGTGGACCGGGGCGAATTCGAGGTGGTGTTTGAGGACTGGGCGCTCGATTGGAAGCCGGAAAATGCGAAGAAGATCGTGAACGCGGCCATCACCGCCCGCGGCCGGGGCATTGACGCCATCCTCGCCTCCAACGACGGGACCGCGGGCGGGGCCATCCAGGCGCTGACCGAGGAGGGGCTGGCCGGAAAGGTCCTGGTGACCGGTCAGGACGCCGAACTGGCAGCCGTCCAGAGGATCCACCGGGGCACCCAGGCCATGACGATCTACAAGCCGCTCAGCCGCCTCGCCGCCCGGGCGGCGGCGGCTGCCGTGGCCATGGCCCGCCGCGAGGTGTTGATCGCCAACGGGGCGGTGGACAACGGCTTCAAGGAGGTTCCGAGCATCCTGGAGGAGGTCATTGTGGTGAACCGGACCAACCTCCTGGATACCGTCGTCAAGGACGGCTTCCACCGGGCGGAGGATTTCCAGTAAACGTCCGGCCACCACCTGCCTCCCTGTTGCGGCATGCCCCTGCTCGAAGCGCGCAATCTCACCAAACGGTTCTCCGGTGTCACCGCCCTGGATCGGGTGAGCTTCGACCTGCGCGCCGGGGAGGTGCATGCCCTCTGCGGGGAGAATGGCGCTGGAAAGTCCACGCTGATCAAGACCCTGTCCGGACTGCACCCGGCGGGAACCTACGAGGGAACCATCCTCGTGGACGGCCGCGAGGTCCGTTTTGAGTCGTCGCGCGACGCCGAGGCGGCCGGTCTTGCGGTGATTCACCAGGAACTGGCGCTCGTGGACGGCCTGTCGGTCGCCGAGAACATCTTCCTCGGACACGAGCCCCGACGCGGCCCCTGGGTGGACTGGGACACGGCGCAGGTGGAGGCGGCACGCCTTCTGGAGCGATTTGCCATTGACCTCGATCCCGTCACCCCGGTCGGGGAACTGGGCGTGGGCCAGCGTCAGTTGGTGGAGATCGTCAAGGCCCTCGCGCGGAGCTCCCGGATCCTGATTCTCGACGAGCCAACGGCCGCCCTCGCCGGAACGGAGGTGGACATCCTGTTGCGCATCCTGCGCGATCTGCGCGCCAACGGCGTCGGCTGCATCTACATCTCGCACAAGCTTGGCGAGGTCCTGGCGATCGCCGACCGCATCACGATCCTGCGCGATGGCGCCAGCATCACCACCCTGGACGCCGCAGGCGCCGCCATCCCGGAAGTCATCCATCACATGGTCGGGCGCGAAATCCACGACCTGTATCCACGGGATCGCACCGCGCCCGTGGGCGACCTCCTGCTCAAGGTGCGGGATCTGCACGTGGCGCCGGCGTCCGGCGCCCCGCCCCGGTTGCGCGCGGTGGACTTCGAAGTCCGCGCCGGAGAGGTGCTGGGCATCGGCGGCCTGATGGGTGCCGGACGTTCGGAGACCCTCCTGCACCTCTTCGGCGCCTGGGGCCACCGCATCTCGGGGCAAGTGGCCCTGCACGGCAGGCCGTATCCGGAGCCATCACCGGGGGAGTCGGTTCGCCGGGGACTGGTCCTGGTCACCGACGACCGGAAGCGCTACGGCCTGCTGATGGACCGGACGATCGGATACAACCTCTCGTTGTCCGCGCTGCATCGGGTGACGCGTCACGGGCTGGTGGACGAGGCGCTCGAGACGCCGTTGAACCGGCATTATTTTGAAGCCCTCCGGGTGAAGGCGCCCGGACTCGACACCGGGGTGGCCGGCCTTTCCGGCGGCAACCAGCAGAAGGTCGTCCTCGGCAAGGCGCTGATGACCGAGCCGCGCGTGGTCCTTCTCGACGAGCCCACCCGCGGCATTGACGTCGGTGCGAAACTCGAAGTGTACCACTGGATCAACCGGTTGACGGCCGAGGGCTGTGCCGTGGTGCTGGTCTCCAGCGAACTCCCCGAGCTCATGGGCATGAGCGACCGGATCCTGATGCTTCACGACGGGACCCCGGGCGGCACGTTCACGCTGGACGACTTCGATCCCGAGTCCCTCATGGCTGCGGCCATGGGACATTCCCCAAACCTGGTCTGATTCCCGGTCCACGCCTCCCATGATCTCCCCCGCTGCGGTGGCCTCCGCCCCTCCCGCCCCTCCCGCCCCGGTCAACCCTGCAATCCTGCGCAGCCTCGCGCTGCCGGCCATGCTGGCGCTGATCTGGGGACTTTTTGCACTGCTCTCGCCGCAGTTCCTGAGTCCGCGGAACCTTTCGATGCTGATGATTGAGGTGTCCATCACCGCGACGCTCGCGGTGGGGGTGCTGCTGGTCCTGTTGCCGGGACACACGGATCTGTCGGTGGGGGCCGGGGCCGGGCTGACCGGGGGGATTGCGAGCGTGCTGATCTTCCGGCACGGCTGGCCGGCACCGGCGGCCCTGCTGCTCAGCCTCGCCGTCGGCCTGATGCTCTACCTGGGCATGGGCTGGTTCATCGTCCGCAACCGGATCCAGGCGTTCATCGTGACCCTTGGGGCCCTGCTGGCCTTCCGCGGCGCGTTCTGGCTGACCATCGGCAGCGCCACCACCCCGGTGGTTCGCGGCGGCGAGAGCAATCTGTATTCCCTGCTCACCACCTATTATCTGCCTCCCATTGCGGGGTTGATCCTCGGGGCGGCGGTGATCGCCGGGATCGTCTGGACTGAAGCGCGGGCGCGTCGCCGCCGCCGGGCCGCCGGGGTGGCCGTCGAAGCCTTCGAAACCCTGTTCCTCCGGCTGTTCGTCGCCGCCCAGGGCGTGCTGCTGGTCGTGCTCGTTTGCAACCAGTACCGGGGTCTGCCCCTGGCCTTTCTCATCCTCTGCGCGGTGGCCATTGCCGTGCACGTCGTGACCCGGCACACGCCGTTTGGACGCTACCTGTATGCGATTGGCGGCAACGAGGAGGCTGCCATCGTCTCGGGCATACCTACGCAGCGCGTAGTGACCCTCGCGTTCCTCATGCTCGGAGCCATTGTCGCCATCACCGGGTTCATGGCCACCGCCTATGCCGGGGCCTCCACCACGACGGTGGGCGACCTGATGGAACTCGATGCCATCGCCGCGTGCGTCATCGGCGGGACCCGGCTGAAGGGTGGCCGCGGCACCGTCCTGGGCGCCCTGTTCGGTGCGCTGATCATGGCCAGCCTGCTGAATGGCATGACCCTGCTGAGCGTGCTCCCCGAGACGAAATTCATCGTCCGCGGACTCGTCCTCGTCCTGGCGGTGTGGATGGATGTGCGCCTAGGACGCCGTTGAGCGGCGCGCCGGACTATCGGGGAGCCCAGAAGACCAGACGCCCCTCGCGGAAGACCAGTCGTCGCCCACCCGAGGTCACCTCCAAATCGGATTTCATCGGCGGCAGCAGCACCCCGCCGGCCCCGCTGGAGAGCTTCGCCCGCGACCGGACTTCGGCGAGCTCGCGTTCCGCGATCCGTTGCTGTTCCCGGGCCTCCAACAAGGCTTCATTGAGCTCCGGATCCGTGGGGCCCACGCGGTGTTGGACTTCGGAATAGGTCATCCCCTCCCGGAGCGACTCCCAACCGCCGGCTGGAGATGTGGTACATCCGCCGGCCAGTCCAAGTCCGAGCAGCAGGACCCAGACGGTGACCAGGGCCACCGGACGCCCCTTGGGGTCAGAGGCGCATGCCGTCATGGTGTGAACGACCATCAAATGGTTTGAGCGAGAAAGCCGCCATCCACGCGCAGGTCGGCACCCGTGACAAACGAGCTCGCCCGCGGACTGGCGAGGAAGATCGCCGCCCCGACCAGCTCATCGGGTGTGCCGAAGCGCCCCATTGGAGTGTGGCCCCAGATCGCGCGCGTCCGATCGGTCGGAGAACCATCCTCCTGGAACAGCAGGCGACGGTTCTGCTCCGCCGGGAAAAACCCCGGCGTGATGGAATTGACACGGACACCGCGGGGCGCCCATTCGCGGGCCAGAAACTGGGTGATACTCAGCACCGCCGCTTTGGCCGCGGAATACGCGACCACACGGGACAGGGGGACATGCGCGGAGACACTGGCGATGTTCAGAATGCTGCCGTGTCCGGCGGCGCACAGGGCTGGTCCGAACACCTGGCAGGGCACCAGGACACCTCCGGCGAGATTGAGATCAAAATTCGCACGCCAGTCTTCCAGCGCGATGCCCTCAAACGGCCGGGTGTCCGTCACGGTCACCTTCAGGTCGTTGCCTCCCGCGGCGTTCACCAGGACGGTCGGCTCCCCGAAGGCCGCGACGATCCGATCCCTGGCCCCCGCCAACTGCTCGCGGTGGAGGGCATCCGCCGCGGCAAACATCGCCTCTCCGCCCCGTTCGCGAATGGTGTTGGCGCGGGCTTCGCCCCGGTCGGCGTTCCGGCCGACCACGGCCACCGCAGCCCCGGCGGCAGCGAGGCCCTCGGCGATGGCCCCTCCCAGCACACCGGTCCCGCCGATCACCACGGCCAACTCCCCGGTCAGATCAAACAGTGTCCTCATCACAAACCCGCAGGCCGGCTGCCGGCGACTGCGAGGGACGCAGGCTACGCGCCGCCCGGGCGCGGAGGCAATCGCAACGGAACCATCCCGCCGAACGGCGGTCGGCGTGTCGGAACCGCGGTGTCCATGGACAATGCCTGCCCGCCCTGTTCCACTCGCCGCGGTTGACTCCCCGGCGGCATGATCCGCCGGATCCGGCTTGTGGACGTCCTCTCCATCAAACTGAACGCAATCCAGGTCCTCGGCATTTCGGGCGTCGGGGTGGTGCTGGGGCTGTCGCTCCGAAGGCGGGTGGCACTCTTCGATCGCCTGCACATCCCGGCACCGGTCCTCGGTGGACTGGTGTTCGCCCTGATCACGCTGGCGCTCCGGGACCGGGTGGTGAACCTGGAAATGGACCTCGTGCTTCGCGAGGTGATCATGGTGGCGTTTTTCACCACCATCGGCATGAGCGCGAGCCTGCGGCTGCTGCGGGTGGGCGGACCGCAGGTGCTGCTGTTCTTCCTGCTCGCCACCGGCGCGGTGATCCTCCAGAACGTCGTCGGGCTGGTGCTGGCGCGGCTGTTCTCCCTCAACCCGCTGCTGGGACTGGTCTCGGGATCGGTGTCCATGGCCGGCGGACCCGCGACGGCACTCGCATTCGGAGGCACCTTCGAGAACATGGGGGTCACCGGCGCCTCCACCCTCGGGGTCGCCGCCGCCATGTTCGGCATCGTCGCCGGCGGCCTGATCGGGGGGTACTCCGGAGGCTGGCTGATCCGGCGACACGGACTCAAGCCCCCGGGTCCGATGACGGATCCCACCTCCTCACTGTCCGCCGCCGAGGCCATCGTTTATGCGGGCGACGCCTCCCCACCGCCCCAGGCCACACCCCTGGAGCCCGAGGAACCCGCGACGCATTCGGCGCTCATGGACAACGTCATCGCGCTCACCCTTGCCATGGGCATCGGCACCCTGATCAGTCTCGGGTTGCAGAGGCTCGGCATGACCCTGCCCTCCTACGTCGGCGCCATGCTGGCGGCCGCGGTCCTCAGAAATCTGGATGACCACTGTCATTGTTTCCGGATTTCCCAGCGGACCATGGACGCCATCGGCAGCGTCTCCCTCTATTTCTTCATCGTGATGGCACTGCTGACCCTGCAGCTGTGGGAACTGGCCCATCTGGCGCTGCCCCTGCTGCTGATGCTGATCGCCCAGGTCCTTCTCGTCGCGCTGCTTTCCGTCACGGTCGCCTTCCGGCTCATGGGACGCGACTACGAGGCCGCCATCATGGCCGGCGGCTTTTGCGGCTTCATGCTGGGCACGTCGGCCAACGCGCTGGCGTGCATGGACGTGCTCACCCGCAAGTTTGGCCTCGCTCCCCGGGCGTTCATTGTGGTCCCGCTGGTGGGGGCCTTTCTGATTGATTTCACGAACGCGCTGCTGATTGCCAACTTCACGGATTTTGTCCGTCACTTTTTCCTGCGCTGAACCGGGCCCGGCGGTCGGGCCCCTCAACTGGCCTCCGGGACCCCATTCACCTGGATCGCGGTCTTGATCGCCCCGCCCGGGGACGCCATGGATTCGAAGACCCGTGGCAGATCCCGAAGGGACGCCTCGGCATCCACGAGGTCGGCGGTTCGGAGGCGGCCCTCCTCCAGGATCTGGAGCGCCCGCCGGATCGTCCGGGGCGTGTGGTGAAAGCTCGCCATCAAGGTCAGCGCCGAGTAGTGCACCAATTCGGTATCCACCGTCACCGACGTGTCGGCGGGGCATCCACCAAACCAGTTCACCCGTCCGCCCTTCCTCGCGAGCCGGGTGCAGGCCGCCCAGGTGGCCGGGGTGCCGACGGCTTCGAACACCGCGTCAAACCGGGCCTCCTCGAGCGTGGACTTCACCGCCCACTCGACGTCGTCCTGACCCGTGACGTTCACCACCGCCCCGACCCCCAGGCGCCGGGCGGCCGCGAGGCGCCGGACGCCCCGGCCGGCAATCGCCACGTCGGCGCCAAGGTCCGTGGCCACGGCGGCGGCCAGAAGGCCGATCGGCCCGGCGCCCACCACCAGCAGCCGCTCCCCGGGCTGGAGGCGGAGGTCGTCGAGCCCCTGGAGCACGCACGCCAGCGGTTCCGTGAGCGCCGCGTCGCGAAACGCAGTGCCCGCACCCAATCGCAGGAGGTTGCGCTCCACGATGCGGGCGGGAATCACGAGCGACTCGGCGTAGGCACCGTTGAGGAACACCAGGTCGTCGCAGAGGTTTTCCTGACCGCGCCGGCAGGCGGGACAGCAGCCGCATGGCGCGGAGTTGGCGGCCACCACCCGGTCCCCGGGCGCCCAACCGACCGCTCCCGGTGTCACCTCGCAGATCACCCCGGCGAACTCGTGTCCAAACCGGCAAGGGGGCCGCAGCATGCGGGCATGGTACCCCCGGTCCCAAACCTTGAGGTCCGTGCCGCACGTCAGCGCCACCGCGACGCGGACGCGCACCTCGCCGGGGCCAAGGACCGCCTCCTCCAGCGACTCAACCGTCAGGTGGCGGCGGCCATGAAGCAATGCGGCGAACATGCGGCCAGTAATCCGACAACCCGCTTGCCGGGCAAGGCGAAGTTCCCGCAACGTCGCGCCCCGTGATGGACTTTCTCAAGCAGACGCTCGATGTCGTGCTGCACCTCAGCGACCACCTGTTTGAGTTGACACGATCGCAGGGCCCATGGATTTACGGCATCCTGTTCCTGATCATCTTCTGCGAGACCGGACTGGTGATCACCCCGTTCCTGCCGGGCGATTCGCTGCTCTTCGCGGTGGGGGCGGTGGCGGCGAATCCGGAGTCCGGACTCAATGTCTGGCTGGCCGGCGGGCTGATGCTGGTGGCCGCCATCCTGGGGGATACCGTGAACTACTGGATCGGGCGGTACGCCGGGAACTGGATGGTGGTGTCGTTTCCCCGGCTGATCCGCCGGGAGTACCTGGATCGCACCCACGCCTTCTTTGAAAAGTACGGTCCCAAGACGGTGGTGCTCGCGCGCTTCGTCCCGATCGTGCGCACCTTCGCGCCGTTCGTCGCCGGGATGGGCGCGATGACTTATTCGCGCTTCATGACGTTCAACGTCCTCGGGGCCCTCCTCTGGATCGGCCTCATATTGCCTGTCGGCTGGTACTTCGGAAACATCCCCCTGGTGAAGAAAAACTTCGAGCTCGTGGTGGTGGGCATCATCGGCGTAAGCCTGCTCCCCATCGTGTTCGAAGTCTGGAAGGCCCGACGTGACCGGCAGGCGCCTCTTGACGGGACGCCGTCATCCGGCGACCGCCCCGCCGGATCCCCATGAATCTCCCGAGGCCGCCTTCGTCTGGCACGGGTATGGTGTCCCGGTCGCTCCAAGAGCCCGCATGACGTCGAGCCGTCCGCAAACGTTGTGGATTCCGGCCGTGCTGGCCGCCGGACTCTTCGCCGCCGGCTGCCGTCGCGACGCTGCGGACTCCGGCGCCGCCGCATCGCGTCCAACGACCGCCGTGTCCCTCGCCGGAGCGGAACTGCGGCCCATGGAGCGCACGCTTGCCGTCCTCGGATCCCTGGTGGCCATGGATGAGGCCACGGTCGGGATCCGGACGACCGGCAGGGTCCGGACCCTCTCCGTGGATGTCGGCAGCCTGGTGCGGGCCGGAGACGTCCTCGCCCAGGTGGAGCCCCGTGACTACGAACTGCGGGTGCAGCAGTCCGCAGCCCTGCTGGGCCAGGCCCGGGCGCGGCTGGGGCTGCCCGTGGAGGGCGACGACGACACCGTGGATCCCAACCGCATCAACATCGTCCGCGAAACCCAGGCAAGGCTCGAGGAGGCGCGACGCAGCCTCGATCGTTCCCGTGCGCTCCAGGACCAGGGCATCGCCTCGGAGGCGGAACTGGAGCGCGCCACCGCGGAATACGAAGTGGCCCTGAACCGCTTTGAAGCGACCCTCCAGGACGTTCGCGAACGTCAGGCCCTCCTTGCGCAGCGCCGCGCCGAGTATGACATCGCGCGCCAGTTCCTGCAGGACACCGAGGTCCGCGCCCCGTTTGACGGGGTGATCCAGCAGCGGTTGACGAATCTCGGTGAGTTCCTGGCGGCAGGCAGCCCGGTGGTCCGGATCGTCCGGATCAACCCCCTGCGCCTGCGGCTGGAGATTCCCGAACGTCAGTCGGCGGAGATTCGTGAAGGGCAGCCGGTGCGCGTCCGCCTGGAAGGGGATCCGACGGGCTACGATGGCCGGATCCTGCGCATCAGTCCCGCCCTGGATGCACGCACCCGCATGCTCGTGGTGGAGGCCGAGCTGGCGAATCCGGGACACCTCCGGCCCGGCGCCCTGGCCAAGACGGAAATCGTCCTCGCGGAGGCCCGCCCCACGTTGGCCATCCCCGAGGAATCCCTGGCGACGTTCGCCGGCAGCGAAAAGGCCCTCGTCGTCGTGTCCAACCGTGTGGTGGAACGTCCGGTGCAAACCGGGCGGCGGCTGGATGGCTGGGTGGAGGTCACCTCGGGGCTCGATCCGGGCGAGTCCATCATCCGTCGCCCCGGTGGCCTGCGCACCGGCGACCCCGTCCGGATCGCTACGGAAGTCGCCACTCCCCCCGAGCCGGCGCCGGTCCCCGGCAAGAACTCCTGAGCGTCCATGCAGAAACTGGCTGAAGTCTGCATCCGGAGGCCGGTCTTTGCGCTGATGCTGATCCTTGCGCTCGTGGTCGTGGGCGCGGCTGGCTATGTGCGCCTGGGGGTGGACCGCCTTCCATCGGTGGACCTGCCCACGGTGCGGGTGAGCACCGCCCTGCCGGGCGCCTCGCCCGCCGAGGTCGAAGCCCAGGTGTCGCGACCGATCGAGGAGGTCGTCAACACGGTGGCCGGCATCTCGGAGCTGCGCTCCATCTCGGGCCCCGGCATGTCGCTGGTGCTCGTGACCTTCGAGCTCGACCGCGACATTGACACCGCGACCCAGGACGTCCGGGACCGCGTCGCCACGGTTCTCCGTCGCCTGCCGCGCGAGGCGCTTCCCCCCGTCATCTCCAAGTTCGACAACGACCAGTCGCCGGTCCTGACCCTGTCGCTTTCCGGCCCCCGTCCGCTCCGGGAACTCACCGAACTGGCCGACAAGGTGGTCAAGGTCCAGATCGAGCGCGCGTCCGGGGTCGGAGGGGTGCAGGTGGAGGGCGGCGCCGAGCGCGCCATGAACCTTTGGCTCGACGCCAGCCGCCTCGCCGCCTACGGGCTGCCGGTCACCGCGGTCCGTGACGCCCTCAACCGTCAGAATGTGGACATCCCGGGCGGCAACGTCACGGGCGCCATCCGCGAGTCCTCGCTGCGGACTCCGGGCCGGATGACGAGCGCGGCGGAATTTGACGACCTGGTGATCGCCTACCGGAATGGCGACCCGATCCGCCTGCGGGACGTGGGCCGCGCCGAGGATGGCGCCAAGGAACAGCGCTCGGTAACCCGCCTCAACGGGGAACCGGCAGTCATCCTGGAGGTGCGCCGCCAGTCCGGGGCCAACACCGTGGCGGTCATTGACGCCGTGAAGTCCCGGCTGCCGGCACTCGCCGCGCAACTCCCGCCTGACGTCCGGTTCGAGGTGATCCGCGACCAGTCGCGCTACATCCACCAGGCCCTGCACGAGATCAACGTGCACCTCGTGCTGGGCTCGGTCCTCGCCTGCCTGGTGGTGCTGCTGTTCATGCGCGACTGGCGGTCCACGCTGATCGCCTCCGTGGCCATTCCCGCCTCGGTCATCGCCACCTTCGGCATGATGTGGGCCCTGCAGTTCACGTTGAACAGCGTCACCATGCTCGCCCTCGTCCTGATGGTCGGCATCGTGATTGATGATGCCATCGTGGTCCTTGAGAACATCCACCGGTTCGTCGAGGAGAAGGGGCATTCCCCGTTCGAGGCCGCCCGCCTCGCAACCGCGGAGATCGGACTGGCGGTCATGGCGACGACGCTGAGCCTGGTGGTGATCTTTGTGCCGGTCTCCTTCATGTCGAGCCTGTCGGGACGCTTCCTGTTCCAGTTCGGCATCACGGCGGCGGTGGCGGTGCTGGTCAGCCTGCTGGTGTCCTTCACCCTCACGCCGATGATGAGCGCGCGGCTGCTCCGACGCCGCCCCGGTGCCACGCCCACGCCGGAGTCCGGCCGGCCGCGATTCTACGCCGCCATGGAGCGAAGCTACCTGGCGCTGCTGGACCGCTGCCTGCGCCACCGGGGCTGGCTGCTCGCCACCGCGGCCCTCGTGGTCGCCTCCTCCGTGCCCCTCTACGCCCTCGTACGCCAGGAGTACGTGCCCACCGACATTGACGAGGGCGAGTTCGAGGTCAGCGTCACGGCCCCCGAGGGGACCAGCATGGCCTCCATGAACGCCGCCCTGCGCGAGATCGAGGACGAGGTCGCCCGCACGCCCGGTGTGGCCACGGTCCTTGCCACCGCGGGCGGAGGCTTTCTGGGCAGTGTGAACACCGGGCGCCTCTTCGTCCGGCTCGTGCCCTTCGAGGAGCGCCGGTTCACGGGGTCGCGATTGCTCGCGGAAACCCTGCGGCTGCGTCCCCAGCAGTCCTGGCAGGGCAACCGCACCCAGCGGGAGGTCATGCAGGACGTCCGGGAACGGCTCAGGCGGTTCGGCCTTCGCATCGGCGTGAACAACGTGCAGTCCTTCAATTTCGGCGGATCCCGGTGGGACATTGACTTCGCCTTCCTCGGTCCCGACCTGGAGCAGCTGGCGGCCTATGCCGACGGCCTGCGCGCGCGGGCACCGGAACTGGGACTCCAGGATGCGGACACAACCCTCCGGCTCGACAAGCCGGAGCTGCAGGTGGTGATTGATCGGGACCGTGCGGCCGCGTTGAACGTCTCCACGGCCAACATTGCCGATGCCCTGCGGCTGATGGTCGGAGGCGACGACCAGGTCTCCCGCTTCCGGGACCCCGGGATGAACGAGGACTACGATGTGACGCTGCGCCTCACCGAGGGGGACCGCCTGGATGGCGACGTCATCGCCGGGCTGTTCGTCCCCGACCAGAACGGGCAACTGGTGCGCCTCGACAACCTGGTCCATCTCCTGCCCACCCAGGCCGCCTCCCGCATCGACCGGCTGGACCGCCAGCGTCAGGTGAGCCTGCGCTCCAGCATCGCGCCGGGATATGCCCTCGCGGACCGTCTGGTGGTGCTGCGCCGGGAGACCGAGGCGCTCCGCATGCCCCCCGGCTACACCACCCGGGTCGCGGGGCGCGGCCGCGAACTGGAGCGGACCTTCAGGGAGTTCCTTTGGGCCTTCGCGCTTTCGGTGGTGTTCATGTACATGATCCTGGCCGCGCAGTACGAGAGCCTGGTCCACCCGTTCACGATCCTCCTGTCGCTGCCGCTTTCGGTGCCCTTCGCCCTGTTCTCCCTCTGGGCGACGAATCACACGCTCAATCTCTATTCCGCGCTCGGGCTGCTCGTGCTGTTCGGCGTGGTGAAGAAGAACGCCATTCTCCAGATTGACCACGCGAACCAGTTGCGGCGGAAGGGACTTGACCGCCATGCGGCGCTGCTGGAGGCCAACCGTGACCGGCTGCGTCCGATCCTGATGACCACCCTGGCCCTGGTCGCCGGCATGCTGCCCCTGGCGCTGGGGACCGGGCCCGGCTCGGACGAACGCCGCTCCATCGCCATCGTGGTCATCGGCGGGCAGTCGCTCGCGCTGCTGCTCACGCTGCTGGTGACGCCGGTGATGTATTCGGTGCTGGATGATCTCGGCCAGCGGTTCCGGCGCGCTCCCGAGGCGCCCCCGGCCACGACCGCCCTGCCGGCCGGAATTCCGACGCACTGACCCGGCGATGCCCCCCCTGACCGTGCGGTACGTCGAACTGCCCTCCCCCGGCCCTCCCGGCTGCCTTGCCTGGGAAGAGGCGCTGCTGGAAGCGGTCAACGACGGCGCGGAGGAGGTCCTGTGGTTCTGGGAGTCCCCCGTGCCCTTCGTCGTGGTGGGCTACGGACAACGCCGCGCCGTGGAGTCACGGCTGGACGCCTGCGCCGCGCTGGGCATCCCGGTGCTGCGCCGGTGCTCCGGCGGCGGCACGGTGCTCCAGGGCCCCGGTTGCCTGAACTACGGCCTCGCCCTGCGCCTCGATCCGGGAGGCGAACTCGACACCATTACCGGCACAAACCGGGCCGTTCTCTCCCGCGTTGCCCGGGCGTTGGGCCCGCTGATCGGGGTTCCGGTATCCATGGAGGGACACACCGACCTCACCCGGACCGGACCCGACGGATCGCCGCGAAAGTTCTCGGGCAACGCCCAGCGGCGCTGTCGCAACGCACTCATGGTGCACGGCACCCTGTTGATCGCCCTCGATCTGGATCTCCTCGATCAGGTGCTCCCGGCACCCTCCTGGGAACCCACCTACCGCGCCGGCCGCACCCACAGGGATTTCCTCATCAACACGGGCCTTGATCGGGAGGCCGTCCGCGCGGCCCTGAAGGCTGAATGGGGCGTCGGGCAACCGCTGGACCCCCTGCCCTGGGACCGGCAGCGACAGGCGATGGCGGACCGGTTCGGCCACGAGGAGTGGCATGGGCGACGGTGAACCGGCGATCCGGACCGCCGGGCTCGAGATCCCGCAACTGCCGGCAACGGGCAGCTGCCAGATACCCGGGCTTTTCGTTTGCCGGCTGGCGCCAGCCCGCGTGCGCGTCGAAGAAGCAGGTGGCCTCGATGCCGGAGGTTGGCAACCTTCGCGCGATGCTGTTGCTTCGGCAAGCGAGGGTGAGCGCGGGGATGTTCCCGTAGGAACGGACCTCGCCGCTGGCGTCGGCGATGGCCACCGCAATGGTTTGGGCGTGGACATCCAGCCCGACATGTTTGAGCTTCTGTTCTGTGGGTGACGGGTTCATTGGGCTCTTCTCGTTGACTGGCTGGCGGAGTGATCCGTCCGGCCACAACTCTTGTGGCTCTGGAGGCCGCCAACGCGGCTTCTAACCCACGTTCGCCTGGCCCGTCACCCACGCTCAACTCGTCCGTTGTTGAGCCATAGGGTCTACCAATCCTTGGTAGGGGCATGGTCCTGCACGGCGCGGTCCAGCGCGTCGAACCCCTCGCCACCGCCGTGCGCCTTCCACTGATTGCGGGTCGTGAGGAGGTGTTGACGGGTGGATGCGATGAGTTCCCGATGCTCGGGCGATGTGGCGGACAGCACGCCCAAGAGCGCTTCGGCCGCCTCGGGATACCGCCCCAGGGAGGTCAGCACCCGGCCGGCGTGCTCGGACCGCAGCTCCAGGGAGAATCGGTGATCGCGTCCGCTCAGACGCTGCCGGGTCGCGATCAGTTCGCGGAACTCCCGGTCGGCATCCTCGAGGCGTCCGGATCTCGCCCAGGTCTCGGCGATCAGCCCGCGGCTCCACAGGACGCCGCTGCTTTCCGGTCCCGACTCGGCGAGGGAGATGCGCAGGCCTTCGTCAAACTGCTCCAATGCCCGACGGGCGTCCCCCTGCTCCAGGTACTGTCGGCCCAGACGATTGATGAGGCCGACCAGCATGGAATTGGTGAGGCCCGCCCTGCGAAATCGCCGCACGATGTCCTCCAAGGCGGCGACGCTCTCCGTGGTCCCCAGCCCGGGAACCTGCGCCATCACAAGCCAGGCCTCCGCCTCCAGGACCGACGGAGTGTGGGCGGCCGGACTACGGGTGCGGATCTCCAGAGCCTGGCGGAAGACCTCAGCCGCCTCGGGATAGCGGGCCTGGAAGTTCCGCAGGTTCCCGAGGGCCAACAGGGTCTCCACCAGCCGCTCGTCCGGAGGGGACACATGGGTCTGCCGGAGCTGCAGGGCGCGGACCAGAAGCGGCTCCGCGGCCTCGAGATCGCCCAGTCCGAAATAGGCCCTGCCGTAGATCAGACGTACCGCGGCCTCCGCCAGCGGATGCCGCGAGGTCCGTGCGGGAATCTCCGCTTCGGACCGCCGGACGGCGTCCTCCAGCGACACGGCCCGATTGGTGTGCTCCCAGGGCGTGAGCTGCTTGAAGACTGCCTTCCAGAAGAATTCAGACACCTGCTGTGCGGTTGCGGCCTGCAGGCGCGCCTCCGCTTCGGCGCGCCGGGCGCGGACCGTCAAGATCAGGCTGATCACGGCGACCATCACCAGCAGCAGCGCCGCGCCGCCCACCGCCGCCACCAGGGTGCGATGGCGCCGGTAGAACATGCGGACCTGATAGCCGACCGTCGGCGGCGCCGCCGAGACCGGCTGGTGGTCCAGGTAGCGCTGGAGATCCGCGGCGAGGCCGTTGGCGGTGGCGTAGCGGCGATCGCGATCCTTCGACAGCGCCTTCATGACGATCAGGTCCAAGTCGCCCCGGATCCCCCGGGACCGGACCCGGTCCGCCCGCCGGTCTGGAGACGCGGAGGGGGAATCCCGGCGGGACAGGCGCGTGCTGGGACGCGGCGGATCCATCTCCAAGAGGGTCCGGCGCAGGGTGTCGAGCCCTGACCGCAGCAGTTCCCGGGTGTCGAACGGCGGCGTCCCGGTCAGCAGCTCGTACAGCAGCACCCCCAGGCTGTAGATGTCGCTGCGCGTGTCCACATCCAGTCCGCTGAGCGCCAACTGCTCCGGGCTCATGTACGCCGGAGTCCCCATCAACTGGTGGAACAGGGTGAACACCGTCTGATCGGTGAGCGGCTGTTCGATGGCCTTGGCGATGCCGAAATCAATGACCTTGGGCACCGGGCGGTCGCCGTGAAGGGAGACCAGGATGTTGGAGGGCTTGAGGTCGCGGTGGATGACCCCCTTCTGATGCGCATGCTGCACGGCGGCGCACACCTCGATCGCGAGCCGCAGCCGCGCGGCGACATCGAGTCCCTGCTCCGTGCAGAATCGGGTGATCGGAACCCCGCGGACCAGTTCCATCACGAAGTACGGACGGCCCGCCTCGGTGGCGCCGGCGTCGAGCACCTTGGCGATGTTGGGATGCTCCATCAGGGCCAGGGCCTGACGTTCAGCCTCAAAACGTCCGATCACCTGCCGGGAATCCATGCCCGGCTTGATCACCTTCACCGCCACCCGGCGCCGGATGGGTTCGGACTGTTCGGCCATGTACACCACGCCAAACCCGCCCTCGCCGATCTGTTCGAGCAGTCGGTACCGATGGAGCACCATGCCCGGCGCAAGCGGGGGATGGGCGGGGGGCCGCCGCGGTGTCCCGGGCAGGAAGTCATCGTCCCGCTCCCCGGCCTCGATCACGGCCCGCACCCGACGCCACAGCGCCTCATCCCCGGCGCAGGCCTCGCGGAGGTACGCCTCCCGGGCGTCGCGACCGGATTCCTCCAGGGCGCGGTCCACTATCTCCTTTTCTCGATGGGGGTCGGCCATGGTCACCGGAAGCTCTCTTCACCCAGCGCGACGTTTTGGGACGCCCTGGGCCAGGAAACGGGGTCACGCGAGACGGCGGAGCTCTTCATGCAGCCAGCCACGGGCATAGGTCCACACCCGCTTCGCGGTGCGCTCGGACAGTCCCATCAGGGCCGCTGCCTCCGCATTGGACAACCCCGTGAAGAAGCGGAGCCGGATCAGTTCAGCGCCTGCCGGGTCGTGTCCTGCAAGACGGTCCAGCGCCTCCCCCACGAGTTCCACCGTGTCCCCGTCGGCCTCGGTGGCGAGATCCAGATCCTCGAGCGACGTGCGGCGCAAGCCGCGCCCATGGCGCACCCGGCCCGCGCGCCGGGCGCGCTCAATCAGGATCCGCCGCATGGCCTCCGCCGCCGCGGCAAAGAACTGCCGCCGACTGGCCCAGGGATGATTCTCTCCGGCCAGCCGGATCCAGGCCTCATGCACCAGCGCGGTCGGTTGGAGGGTGTGCCCGGGTGCCTCCTGAGCCATGCGGGCCGCCGCGAGCCGGCGCAGCTCCGGATAGACCAGCGGCAGCAGGTCCGCAGCCTCTGCACCGCGGACGGCAGGCGTCGGGATGCTGGGTGGAGAATCTCCGGCCATGAATAGGTTCCATTGAGCCAGTTTGGGAACCAGTTTCCAGCCTTCTTCGTCTGGCCTCTCCGCGCGGCATGCCATGTGCAGATCCGGCCCCGCTACAGCCATTCTCAGCGTCCCTGTCAGGTTTACGACCAGTTCCCAGCCCTGCGTTGCCGGCAGGTGTCTCAGTGGAACATCATGTAATGGCAGTACTACGCGCCGGCTTAGCCCCTTTCAGCAAACGTCCGCCGACCCCATTTTGGGCACAAAGGAGGCCGACGGCACCCCATTATTTGCGACAGAAGGGTGGGCTCGAATGCCGCGAACTGACGGCAAAAATCAAACGCCATCAAAAACCCCAACAAAAATGGCGGAGAGGGAGGGATTCGAACCCTCGTTACGGCTTTTGACCGTAAACCGGTTTAGCAAACCAGCGCCTTCAGCCACTCGGCCACCTCTCCGTGACCCGGGAGCAAACACGGAGAGCGGGATCGGGTCAAGAGGGGCAGTGCCTCGCAACCGGACTCCCGGGCCTTCAACGGCACAAAAAAAGCGGGCGGCCCGATCGGGCCGCCCGCGAGCTTCGTGAAGGGAGTTACAGGGACAACGGCGATGTGCCCGGCTCGTCCTGCTCCGGAACCAGCGGCGTCGAATCCGCGACCACCTCCACCAGCGGGCGGATCTTCATCGCGCGGTGGCCGCCAAACCCGGTGCCCGACGGGATGATGTGGCCCATAATCACGTTTTCCTTGAAGCCGCGCAGAGGATCCGACTTGCCCATCGTGGCTGCCTCGGTCAGCACGCGGGTGGTGTCCTGGAAAGACGCCGCACTCAGGAACGACTCGGTCTCGAGGGAAGCCTTGGTGATGCCCAAGAGCACCGGCGCCCCTTCCGCAGGCTTGCCCCCGAGCTTCTCGACCCGCGCGTTCTCATCCTCGAAGGCCACCTTGTCAATCTGCTCGCCCCACAAAAAGATGGTGTCTCCCGGTTCCGTGATCCGCACTTTGCGCAGCATCTGACGGATGATGATTTCGACGTGCTTGTCGTTGATCGTGACGCCCTGGAGGCGGTAGACCTCCTGCACCTCGTTCACCAGGTGCTCCTGCAGTTCATGGGGCCCGCACACATCCAGGATCTCATGGGGCACCACGGGCCCGTCGGTGAGCTGCTGGCCCTTCTTCACGAAGTCCCCCTTGTACACGATGACGTGCTTGCTCATCGGCACCAGGTGTTCCTCTTCGGTGGCCGTCTGCGGATCCTTGACGAGGATGCAACGCTTCCCGCGGACCGAAGGCCCGAAGTCCACGACGCCGTCAATCCGGGCAATCTCGGCGGCATCCTTCGGACGCCGCGCCTCGAACAATTCCGCCACGCGGGGCAGGCCCCCGGTGATGTCCTTGGTCTTCGACGCCTTCCGCGGCGTCTTCGCCAGCAGGGAGCCGGCACCGATCTCGTCGCCTTCGCCGACCACGAGGTGCGCACCGGCCGGAATGGGATACTGCGCCCAGGGCTCACCCCGCTCGTCCTCGATGACGACCTGCGGGTGCAGGTCCTCCTTGTGTTCGATGATCACCAGGTCCTCCTGGCCGGTGGTCTCATCCACCTCCTGCTTCATCGTGACGCCCTCGATGATGTCCGAAAACCGCACCCGGCCCTGCTTTTCGGAGATGATCGGCACGTTGTAGGCATCCCATTCCACAAAGATGGTGCCCTTCTTCACCTGGCCCCCATCGGGCACGGTGATCACGGAGCCCACCACGATGGAGTGGGACTCGAGTTCCTTGCCATCCGGCGAGACAATGGTGAGGGAGCCGTTCTTGTTGAGGACGATGTTGCTGCCGTCGTCCAAGGCCACCACCCGGAGCTCCTGGTACCGGACCAGGCCGTCATGCTTGGCCTTGATCTGGGGCTGCTTGTAGGTCTGCGCCGCGGCACCACCGATGTGGAACGTTCGCATCGTGAGCTGGGTTCCGGGCTCGCCGATGGACTGCGCGGCAATGATCCCGACCGCCTCGCCCGGCTCCACGAGCCGTCCGGTGCCCAGGTTGCGTCCATAGCAGCGGGCGCACACGCCGATCTTCGTCTCGCAGGTCAGCACCGAACGGATCCGCACCTTTTCGATGCCGGCCCGCTCAATGGCCTTGGCCTTGTGCTCGTCAAACTCCTCACCGGCACCGATCAGCTTCACATGCAGGTCGGACGGATCGTGGATGTCCACCGCCGAGTATCGGCCAAAGATGCGCTCGCTGATCTTCACGACCTCCTCCTCGCCCTCATAAATTGAGGAGACCTCGATGCCGTTGCCGGTGTGGCAGTCCAGCTCGCGAATCACGACATCCTGCGCCGCGTCCACCAGCTTGCGGGTCATGTATCCCGAATCGGCGGTCTTGAGCGCGGTGTCGGCAAGCCCCTTGCGGGCTCCGTGGGTGGAGATGAAGTACTCGAGCACCGTCAATCCCTCCCGGAAGTTGGAAAGAATGGGCTTCTCGATGATCGAGCCGTCGGGCTTGGCCATCAGGCCCCGGAGTCCCGCCAACTGCCGGACCTGCGCCTTGTTGCCCCGTGCGCCCGAGTCCACCATGAGGAACACGGGATTGTACTCCCGCTTGTTCTGGTTGGCCTCGAGGGTCTTGAGCATGACGTTGGCGATCTGGTCCGTGCAGTGGGTCCAGATGTCAATCACCTTGTTGTAGCGCTCCTGGTTGGTGATCACGCCGCGCTTGTGCTGCTTCTCCACGTCGGAGATCTGCTTGTGCGCGTGGTCAATCTCCCGCGATTTCTCCGTCGGGATGATCATGTCATCAATTCCGATGGACACGCCGGCACGGGTCGCCTCGGCAAATCCGATCTCCTTGAGGCGGTCCAGCGTCACGACGGTCCGCTCGTGGCCACACACCTTGTAGCAGTTGAAGATCAGGTCCCCGAGCTTCGACTTGCCCACGGGGAAGTTCACAAAACCGAGTTCGTCAGGCCAGATCTCAGAGAAAATCACCCGCCCGACGGTGGTCTCGATGACGGACGCATCCGGGTTGCCGTAGGGGGTGATCCGGCCCCGATCCGGGTTGCTCAACCGGATCCGGTCGTGGGTCTTCACCGCACCATCCGCGTGGGCAAACATCACCTCGCTCCGGGATCCGAACAGCATCAGGCGGTCGGTGTCGCGGCGGGCGCGCCGCGGCTCCGCCGTCAGGTAGTAGCATCCCAGGGTGATGTCCTGGGTCGGCGTCATGATCGGCTTGCCGCTGGACGGGCTGAAGATGTTCAGCGGGGCCATCATGAGCAGCCGGGCCTCCATCTGCGCCTCGACCGACAGCGGGACATGCACGGCCATCTGATCGCCGTCAAAGTCGGCATTGTAGGCTGTGCAGACCAGCGGGTGGATGCGGATCGCCTCGCCCTCGATGAGTGTGGGCTCAAACGCCTGGATCGAGAGCCGGTGAAGGGTCGGCGCACGGTTCAGCATCACCGGGTGCCCACGGGTCACCTCCTCGAGGATGTCCCAGACCTCGGGCGACTGGCGCTCGATCATCTTCTTGGCGGACCGGACCGTATGCACATAGCCGCGGTCCTTGAGCTTGCGAATGATGAAGGGCTCAAAAAGCACCAGGGCCATCTTCTTGGGCAGGCCGCACTGGTGCAGCTTCAACTCCGGACCGATCACGATGACCGACCGGCCGGAATAATCCACCCGCTTGCCGAGGAGATTCTGACGGAAGCGGCCCGACTTGCCCTTGAGCATGTCGGAGAGCGACTTGAGTGCGCGGTTTCCGGCACCGGTCACCGCACGACCGTGGCGTCCGTTGTCAAACAGGGCATCCACCGCCTCCTGGAGCATGCGCTTCTCGTTGCGGATGATCACCTCGGGCGTCTTGAGCTGAAGGAGATTCTTCAACCGGTTGTTCCGGTTGATCACCCGGCGGTAGAGGTCGTTGAGATCCGAGGTCGCAAAGCGTCCGCCTTCGAGCGGGACCAGCGGCCGAAGGTCCGGCGGGATCACCGGCAGCACCGTCAGAATCATCCAGTCCGGCCGGCTCCTGGACTTGATGAAGCCCTGAAACAGCTTGATGCGCTTGGCAATCTTCTTCCGGTTCTGCTTGGACTTGGTCTCCAGCATCTGCTGCTGGAGGGATTCCACGGTCTTTTCGAGGTTGATCTTGGCCAGCGCGTCCCGGACCGCCTCCGCGCCCATCCGGGCGACGAACGCGTCGGGTCCAAACGTCGTCCGCGCCTCGCGGAATTCGTGCTCGCTGAGCAGCTGCAGGTCCTTGAGGGGCGTGTTGCCGGCGTCAATGACCATGTAGTCCTCATAGTAGATCACCCGCTCGAGGTTCCGGGCGGTCATGTCGAGCATGAGCCCGATGCGGGAGGGCATGCACTTGAAGAACCAGATGTGCGACACGGGCACGGCGAGTTCGATGTGCCCCATGCGCTCGCGCCGCACCCGGGCGAGGGTGACCTCGACGCCGCACCGGTCGCAGACCACGCCCCGGTGCTTGATGCGCTTGTACTTGCCGCAGGAACATTCCCAGTCCTTGACCGGACCGAAGATGCGCTCGCAGAACAGCCCGCCCTTCTCGGGTTTGAAGGTGCGGTAGTTGATCGTCTCGGGGTTCTTGACCTCGCCCTTGGACCACGAGCGGATCATTTCGGGCGACGCGACCTGGATCGCGACGTGATCCACCTGATTGACCTTGTCCAGCCCCATCAACTCGCGGGCGGTTTCCCTGGAAGACATCATATGATTTTGGTTCTCGGTGCGTGTCGGTTTCGGCGATTCAGCTGAGTGCGGCCAGGAGCGCGGCGGGGTTGGCGGGAGTCTCGGAGGGGTTGGTGTATCCCACACGGACGTCGAGCCCGAGCGACTGCATCTCCTTGACCAGCACATTGAAGGACTCGGGGATCCCGGCCTCCAGCGTGTTGTCCCCCTTGACAATGCTCTCGTAGATCCGCGTCCGTCCCTGGACGTCGTCGGACTTGACGGTGAGCAGTTCCTGCAGGGTGTAGGCGGCGCCGTAGGCCTCCATGGCCCAGACTTCCATCTCCCCGAACCGCTGGCCTCCATATTGCGCCTTGCCGCCCAGCGGTTGCTGGGTGACGAGGGAATAGGGTCCGACGGCCCGTGCATGGATCTTGTCGGCAACCAGATGGCCCAGCTTCAACATGTAGATGTAGCCCACGACGACCTCCTGGTCGAAGGGTTCGCCGGTACGGCCGTCGTAGAGGGTGGCCTTCCCGTTTTCACCGACCAGCGGGGTGAGGCCCTGCTTCTTTTGCTCGTCCACCACCTCCTTGAGGAAGTCGCGGACCTGCTTTTCGCGGATGCCGTCGAAGACCGGTGTGGCAATCTTGATGCCGAGGACCTTGCAGGCCCAGCCCAGATGAGTCTCCAGCAGCTGGCCGACATTCATCCGGGAGGGCACGCCCAGGGGATTGAGCACGATGTCCACCGGGGTGCCGTCGGCCAGGAACGGCATATCCTGCTCCGGCACAATTGCCGCCACGACGCCCTTGTTGCCATGGCGGCCGGCCATCTTGTCTCCGACCGACAACTTGCGTTTCGAGGCCACGTAGACCTTGACCTGCTTGACCACCCCGCCGTCGGTCTCGTCACCGGACTCCATTCGCTCCATTTCCTCGGCATGCTGGGACTCGAGGTCGTCGAATTTCTTCCGGAAAACCCCGATGATCTCATTGATCTTGTTGCGGATCGGCGACGGATCAATCTCGATCCGGTCATAGACGGTCGCCAGCTTCTTGAGGAGGGTCTTGGTGATCTTGCGGTTGGCCGGGATGATGATCTCGCCGGTCTGGCTGTTGACGACGTCCAGCGGAATTTTCTCCCCCAGGAGGATGTTGGAGAGCGCCTCGGTGAGCTGTTCGAGGAGTTCCTCCTTCTTGGACTTGAAGCTGTCGTCGGCCTCCTTCTGCGCCTTGCGCGGGGAATCCTTTTCCTCCTTTCGGGAGGCGGCGGCCCCCTTCGCGCCGTCGGCCTTTGCGGAGACCTTGATGTCCATGACAATCCCATATGTGCCGGAGGGCACCCGAAGCGACGTGTCCTTCACGTCGGCGGCCTTCTCGCCAAAGATCGCCCGCAGCAATCGCTCCTCCGGCGCAAGCTCCGTCTCCGATTTTGGCGTGATCTTGCCCACCAGGATGTCGCCCGGCTTTACTTCGGCGCCGACGCGGATCACCCCGTCGAGCCCGAGGTTTCGGAGGGCCTCCTCGCCGACATTCGGAATGTCGCGCGTAATCTCCTCGGGACCCAGCTTGGTGTCCCGAGCCACCACCTCAAACTCGTCAATGTGGATCGAGGTGAACACATCGTCCTTGGCAATCCGTTCGGACAACAGGATGGCATCCTCGAAGTTGTACCCGTTCCAGGGCATGAACGCCACGAGGGCGTTGCGTCCCAGGGCAAGTTCGCCGCCCTGGGTGCAGGGCCCGTCGGCGAGCACCTGGCCTTTGCGAACGGCGTCGCCCTTGGCGACGAGGGTCTTCTGGTTGATGCAGGTGGCGGCATTGGAGCGCATGAACTTGCGCACCTGGTACACCCACACACCGGCGCCGGGGTCATGACGGATCCGCTTCTTCCCCTCGGGCAGCCGGCCATCCCGGGTGATGATGATCTGGTTGCCGGTCAATGCCGCGACCTTTCCGGCCTCCTCGGCGACAATCACCGCCCGCGAATCGCGGGCCACCCGCTCCTCAAGCCCGGTCGCCACGAAGGGCGCCTCGGTGAGCAGCAGCGGCACTCCCTGCCGCTGCATGTTCGAGCCCATGAGCGCCCGGTTCGCGTCGTCGTGTTCGAGGAACGGGATCAATCCCGCCGCAACCGACACGAGCTGCTTGGGCGAGACGTCCATGTAGTCCACCTTTTCGGGGTCCACGTCCACGAAGTCGCCCTTGTTCCGGCACGTCACCTTTTCGGTCAGAAACCGGCCCTTCTCGTCAATGGCGGCATTGGCTTGGGCGATCGTGAATCCCTCCTCCCGGTCGCCGGTGAGGTACTCGATCTGCTCGCTGACCCGGCCCTGAACCACCTTTCGATACGGGGTCTCGATGAATCCATAGTCGTTGACACGGGCGAACGTGGCCAGTGACGCGATCAGGCCGATGTTCGGCCCCTCGGGCGTCTCAATTGGGCAGATGCGCCCATAATGCGATGGATGAACGTCGCGAACCTCGAAGCCCGCGCGATCGCGGCTCAGGCCCCCGGGTCCAAGTGCCGACAGGCGGCGCTTGTGTGTCAGTTCGGCCAGCGGATTGATCTGGTCCATGAACTGGCTGAGTTGGCTGCGCCCGAAGAAATCCCGGACCACCGCCGACAACGCCTTTGGATTGATCAGCTTCTGCGGCGTCATGGTGTCAAGGGTCTGATCAAAGAGGGTCATGCGCTCCTTGACCAGCCGCTCGGTGCGGGCGAGTCCGACGCGACACTGGTTGGCCAGGAGCTCGCCCACGGTCCGGATCCGCCGGCTGCCCAGATGATCAATGTCGTCCAGGCTCCCCTCGCCCTTCTTGAGCTTGAGCAGGTATTTGGTGGCCTCGAGGAGATCGCGTCCGGTGAGAATCCGGGATTCACTCTCCGCGAAGTTGAGCTTCTGGTTGATCTTGTACCGGCCCACGCGCCCCAGATCGTAGCGCTTGGGATCGAAGAACAGGCGCTTGATCAGCGCCTTGGCGTTTGCGGCGGTCGGCGGATCCCCGGGTCGGAGGCGGCGATAAATGTCCTTGAGCGCCTCGTCGGCGTTCTTGGTGGGATCCTTCTTGAGACACTTGATGACAATCCCCTCATCCACTGAGGTGTCCACAACCCGGATGCGCGTCAGACCCAGCTCACCGATCTGTTTGACCACGGCCTTGGACAGCGGCTCGAACGCGCGCGCGACCACGATGCCCTTGTCGTTGTCCACCGCGTCCTCGATCAGCACCTTGTTCTGGATGTCCTCCAGCTTTTCGGCCTCCTTGAGCGACAGGTCCTCAATCGAGTAAAAGAGGTCGAGGATCTCGCCATCACGACCGACTTCCTCGGGAATGATCTTGGAGTCCGGCTTCGGGTGCAGACGGGCCTCGGAAATCGCGTACAGGGCACGGAAAAACGTGGTCGTCAGAAACTTCCGGCGCCGCTTCTTGCGGTCGAGGTAGACATACAGCAGGTCGCTGGTGTCAAACTGGGCCTCGTACCAGGACCCGCGGTCGGGAATGATGCGAAAGCTGTGCAGGAGCTTGCCGTTGGGATGCTGGGTGGTCTCAAACGCCAGGCCCGGAGAGCGGTGGAGCTGGCTGACAATCACCCGCTCCGCCCCGTTGATCACGAAGGTGCCCTGCGGGGTCATGAGCGGGATCTCGCCCATGAAAACCTTCTCCTCCTTGGTCCCCTTCTCATCCTTGAGCAGGAAGGTCACATACAAGGGAGCGCCGAAGGTCAACCCCTCGCGCAAGCAGTCGAGCCAGTCCACCTTCGGCTCCTGGATCTCATAGCTATGGAAATCCAGAACCGTCTTGCCATCGTAGCTTTCAATGGGGAAGACCTCGGTGAAGACCGCCTGCAGGCCGGTGTTCTTCCGTTTCGACTGGGGGACGTCGGCCTGAAGGAACTCCCGGTAGGAGTCCAGCTGGATTTCGATCAGGTTGGGGGGGGCGATGACCTCCTTGATCTTTCCGAAGTTGATGCGCTCCGTGGCTTTCTGTGGCATGGCGACCTTGATTTCAATGGGACCGGGGGACCGGCCTTAAGTTTCGTCGAAAGACAATACGACGAACCCGGATGACTTCCCGTTCGGGAAATCACCCGGACTCGTCTTACCGCCGGTTCTGATTCTGCAACGTACCCAGACGCTAACCTACGATGGGAAACCGGCAACGCAGGCGGCCGGCTCCCGTTGGGGATCGGGTGGCGGAACACAGTTCCGCCACCCGTGAAAGGGGCTACTTGAGCTCCACCTTGGCACCGGCCTCCTCGAGCTTCTTCTTGGCAGCCTCGGCCTCGGCCTTGGGAGCCGCCTCCAGGACGACCTTGGGCGCGCCCTCGACGAGCGCCTTGGCCTCGGCGAGGCCGAGGCCTGCCTTGACCTCGCGGACCGCCTTGATGGCGGCGATCTTCTTGTCCGCCGGCACCGAGGCCAGCACGACGTCGAACGTGTCCTTGGCCGCTTCGGCTGCCGGGGCCGCCGCGCCGCCGCCGCCGGCCGCCACCGCGGCCACCGCCACGGGTGCCGCCGCGGTCACGCCCCACTTGGTTTCGAGGGCCTTCACCAGGTCTGCCGCCTCCAGGACGGTCAGCTTGCTCAGTTCCTCAACGATTTGATTGATGTCTGCCATGATATGCTTAGTTGATGCGTCGTTTCGTTTCGTCGGCGGGAAGGCCTTCCCGGATTAGTCCGCGGCCTGCGGACAGACGAGGTGCTCTGTTGGTTTTCCGAGGGGGACCGCAAAGAGGTGGTCCGGACCCCTGAAAGTTGAAGAAAAGGGTTCAGGCACCCGGCGTTCCCTGTTCGGCCCGGGCCTTGATGACCCGGGCGAGCTGCGTGCCGGGCGTGCTGATCAGCGCGGCAAGTTTCTGGGCCGGTGCCTGCAGGACCCCGAGCAGCCTGGACTGCAGCTCGGGCAGTGGCGGCAGGTCGGCGATGGCCATCAGGTCGGCGGCGCTGAAACGCTGGCTGCCGAGATACCCAAACTGCACCTTCGGCTTGTCGAACTCGGCGTGGAAATTCTTGGTCACCTTGGCCGCGGCGGCGAGATCCTTGGATCCCGTCACCACCGCCAGCTGGCCCGCCAGGGTGCCCGAAAGATCGGCCAGCCCCGCTTCTTTGGCGGCGATGCGAAACAGGGTGTTCTTGACGACGTGCACCTCGGCCCCGGTCCGGGCGAGGCGCTTCCGGAGTTCCGTAAACCGGGCAACGCTCAAACCCCGGTAATCCAGCACCAGGAAGAATGGGGAGCCACTCAGCCGGGAAACGTATTCGGCAGCGATGAACTTCTTTTCGACGCGCATGGAGAAAAACAGGGGTTAGTGGGTTCCAAACTCCTTCAGGTCCAGGCGGACCGGAGGGCTCATGGTCAGGGACAGGGTGCAGGACCGCACGAACACCCCCTTGGCTCCGGACGGGCGTGCCCGGATCACCGCCTCGATCACGCCGCGTGCATTGTCCACGATCTGTTCAGGGGTGAATGTCGCCTTGCCCACCGGCACATGCACATTGCCCGCCTTGTCAATCTTGAACTCGACGCGTCCCGCCTTCACCTCCCGAACGGCCCTCGCCACGTCGTCGGTCACCGTTCCGGTCTTCGGATTTGGCATGAGCCCCCGGGGCCCGAGCACCTTGCCAAGCTTGCGGACTTCGGACATGGCCTCCGTGGTCGCGATGGCGACGTCGAAATCCGCCCAACCTTCCTGGCACTTTTTGATGTAGTCGTCGAAACCGATGTGCTCCGCACCCGCCGCGCGCGCGGCCTCCTCCTCGGCACCGGGCTTGGTGAAGACCAGCACCCGGACCTGCTTGCCGGATCCATGCGGCAGCGGGCAGGTCCCCCGAACCATCTGGTCGGACTGCTTGGGATCCACCCCCAAGCGGAAGGCGAGATCCACGGTCTCGCTGAATTTTGCCCGCGGAAATTTGGCCAGCACCTCGACGGCCTGCGTCAACGGATAGTTCTTGCTGGCATCGACAAGACCCAGCGCCTTTTGGTAGCGTTTGCTCGACATGAAGTGGTGCGGTGCGAACGGGCAAGGCCCTCCCGCTATGGATTCCCCGCTGGAAGGACAGGAACCGGCCGCTCCAGCGAAAGAGCGCGGAGTGTCGCGGGGCGCGACGTCCGGTGTCAAAGCCAATTTCCAAGATTGTTGCTCCGAAGTCTTGGAACAGCGACGATGCCGCAACTCTCCTGGCGCGATCACATCTGCCGGGACGGGGTGTTCTGCCCCTCCATCCATGAGCGCACCTCCATTCCCATTCCTGTTCCTCGCCAGAAGCCTCCGCCTCCTGGTCGTTGCGGGCATTCTCGTCGCAGTCTCAGGCTGCTCGCGGTCCGGTCCCGAGGAGTCTGCGGCCTCGCCCTCCCGACTCGATCTGGCCCGCCTCGAGCAGGTGTTTGCCTCCGCCTCGGACATCGTCCGCGCGGAGGCGGACCGGGTGGTGTTGGCGCTGCGCAACCAGGAGTACCCCGCCGCGCTCGCCCGCCTGAAAGCGCTTGGCGCGGAACCCGGACTGAGCGCCGAGCAGAAGGAAGCGATTCGCCAATTGATGGCCGAACTTCAAACCAAGGCCGGCGAGTTCCTTCAGGACGCCGCGGAATCCGCCGCCAGGGCCGTGGATCAGGCCCGCACGGTCACCGGCAAGGCGGCAGACCACGTCTCCGAGGCGGCGGGTGCGGCCGCAAAAAAGGCTGCGGAAGCGCTGTTGAAGCCGTGAGGATTTCCGCCACCGGGCGCCACATCTGAGCCGGGCGGCCACTGTCCGGAGCGTGAGGTCGCGGCAGCCGTTCCGCCGCCCCGGCGGAATTCGCGTTTGCCCCCGGCGGCATCCGGCGCCTAAAACTCCTCCGGTCCAATTCCTGCACGCATGCCCCGATCCAACGCCACGTGGTTGCTCCTCCTGGTCGTGGCGTTCGGAGCCGGCCGGTTCCCGGCAGGCGCCAAGATCCAGTTCGATGTCTTCCCGGGGTTTGACTCCGTGGCCCGCGCCGGGGCGTGGTACCCGGTGGGGATCGAAATCTTCAACGACGGCCCCGGCTTTGACGGTGTGGTGGAGCTGGATGCCGGCCAGGGAACGCTGCGCATCCCGATCGAACTCCCAAGCAATACGCGCAAGCGGTTCACCGTGCCGCTGTTCAATGTCTCGCGAAATTTCCTGGCGGTGGACGGGCGGCTGCTGGACGACCGCGGCAAGGTTCGCGACGAGCAACTGGCGCGCCGGGTCACGGTGCAGGGGTGGGAGGTGCCGCTGATGGGGGCACTGCCCGGAAGTTTCACCGGGGCGCCCGCATTCCCGGAGCTTTCGCAATCCCAGCCGGCATGGCAGCCCCGCGTCGCCCGCCTGCAACCGGAGCTGTTTCCCGATTCACCCATCGCGCTTTCGGGGCTGAACTCCCTCTATCTGAACACCGCGCGGGCGCTGGAGCTGAAGGAGCCCCAGGTGCAGGCGCTGGTCTCCTGGGTCGAGGGCGGCGGGCAGTTGATCGTGGCCGTGGACCAACCCACCGATGTCACCGCGACCCCCTGGCTCCAATCGCTTTTGCCCGCGAGTCCGTCCGGCCTTGCGGAAGCCCCCATCGGGCGTGCCCTTGATGATTGGGTTCGCGCCGGCAATTGGAGACCCGAGTTTGCCGCCCGGGTTCCCGACACCACCAGGTCGGGTGCAACGCCGTCCGCACAGCGGTTCCTCCGTCGAAGCCCTGAGGGGGTGGATCCCTTCGTCGCGCTCGTGTCGGATGGCACCATGGCATCGGCCGCGGTGCCGGTGCTCGGCCTGCGGCCCCGCGGCGGGCGCACCGCACTGTCCTCCGACGGCCGCGCCCTGATCGTCGAGGGCCGCCGTGGACTTGGGCAGGTGGTGGTGCTGGCGTTCAATCCGGAGCGGGAACCCCTTCGATCCTGGAGCCTGCGGCCCTGGTTCTTCGCCCGGCTGGCCGACATTCCCGCCCCGTTGCTCGCTCCGGGCGACCGCAATCCATTCGGGAGCCGGGGACTTGACAGCGTCTTTGGCGCCATGGTGGAGACGCGTCAGGTCCGCAAGCTGCCGGTCGGTCTGCTGCTCCTGCTGCTGTTGGGGTACCTCGTGGTCATCGGCCCCTTCGATCAATGGTGGCTGCGCCGCATCAACCGCCCGATGCTGACCTGGATCACGTTTCCGCTCTACGTGGTGTTGTTCTCCGGACTCATCTATTTCATCGGATACAAGCTCCGGGCGGGGCAGACCGAGTGGAACGAATTGCAGGTGGTGGATGTCGTCCCGCGGGGCGATGGCGGCCGGTGCCTGTTGCGCGGGTGGAGCTTCGGCAGCCTGTATTCACCGGCCAATGAAACCTACGCGCTGGGCAGCTCGCTTCCCGTGGCCGCGGTGCGCGGAGAATTCCGCGGGCTCTGGGGGGCCGGGCCCGACGCCTCCCGGATCACGGTCACGGCACGACCCCAGGGATTTGACGCCGAAGTGTTCGTGCCGGTGTGGACGAGCACCATGGCGGTGGCGGACTGGGAGGAGGACGACGCTCCCGCCCCGATTCAGGCCCGAAACACGGACAACGGTCAGATTGAGATTCGCAATGACTCGGGCCGAACGCTGGGTCCGCTCTGGGTCGTGGGTCCGGAAGGGATGCAGATGGTGCCGGAACTTGCGGCAGGCGCCACCCGGGTGATGGATCCGCGCGAGGGGGGAGCGGACCGGCTGGATCACCTCATGGCGTCATGGAACGGTCGCTTCCAGGGGGCCCTCAGCCAGCGCGACGAAACCTTCGGAGGTGGCGAACGGGTCTCCATTGACGACTGGCCCGAGGCCGCCGTGGCCGCCTCCTTCCCCGCGGCCATGCAGTCCCCGGGTGGCTCCTACGTCTGGCCGGCCGGATTCGATCTCGCCCCCCTGTTGACCCAGGGCGACGTCGTCGTCATGGCATGGTACCCCGATGCGACGCTCACCCCGCCATTGAACCGATTCGAAAGCATCCGCTCCCGCAAAGGCACCCTCCTGCGGATCGCCGTTCCGGCAGAGGGCCGACCCTGAACCCGGCTTCCACAAGGTCCCGAATGAGCGAACCCTCTGAAATCCCCGCCGTCCGCACCGAGAACCTGTCGCGCGACTTCGGCGGCATGTCCGCGTTGAGCGAATTGAACTTGACCGTCAACCGGGGCGACCTGTTCGGCTTCATCGGATCCAACGGTGCCGGGAAGACCACCACCCTGCGAATTCTCGCCACCTTCCTCACCCCGTCACGCGGCCGTGCCGAGATCCTCGGACACGATGTCGTCCGGGACGCCGACCGCGTCCGCCACCTGATCGGCTACATGCCGGACTTCTTTGGCGTCTACAAGGACATGGAGGTCACGGAGTACCTCGATTTTTTTGGGGCGTGCTACAAGATCCCGGCGGCACGGCGCGAGACCACGGTGGCGGACGTCCTGGAGCTCGTGGGCCTGAGCGAGAAGCGGGGCTCGCTGATCGGCACCCTGAGCCGGGGCATGCAGCAGCGGCTCGGCCTGGCCCGGGTGCTCATCCATGACCCCGCCCTGCTGCTGCTCGACGAACCGGCCAGCGGGCTCGATCCCCGCGCGCGCATCGAGATGATGGCCGTGCTTCAGGAGCTGCAGCGCATGGGCAAGACGATCATCATCTCGTCCCACATCCTCTCCGAGCTGCAGTCGCTGTGCAACCGCTGCGCCATCATTGAGCGGGGCCGGCTCATCTACAGCGGCCCGATCAAGGGGGTCAAGGCCTCGGCCTCGGATTCCCGGGCCTTCTGGGTGCGGGTGGATGGCGCGTCGGCCCCTGCGAGGGACCTGTTGTTGCAACGCCCCGAAACCGCCGGGGTCGAGAGCGTGGATGGACGCCTGAAGGTGACCCTGGCGGATGCGGCCGATGATGGCGGCTACATCGCCGACACCCTGGTCCGAGGGGGAATCCGGCTGCTGGAGTTGCGCGAGGACGAACTCGGACTGGAGGAGGTCTTCCTGCGGGTCACCAAGGGAGAGACCCAGTAGGATGAGGAGGCCCGCGCCGGCATGAACCCGGTCGTCCAGCGGGAACTGCGGGAGCAGGCGCGCCAGCCGGCAATGTTTCGGATGCGGCTGGTGGCGGCCGCGGTGGTCCTGGCCGGGCTGGCCTGGGGATTCCTGGTGCCCTCCACGACCGCCATCACCGCGTTCGGGGCACGGGCGATGTCCGAGGGTTCGGCGCTGTTCCTCCAGATGCACCGTGCCCTGGTGCTGATCATCCTCGCGCTGGCGCCGGCGCTGACGGCGGATGCCATCGCCCGGGAACGCCGGGAGGCCACCCTGGGGCTGCTGGGGCTGACGCCGCTGCGTCCGCTGGACGTCGCCCTCGGGAAGAGCGCGGCAAACGCCCTGCGGGCGCTGACGCTGTGGCTCGCACCGCTCCCGATGATCACCGTGCCGCTCCTGGTCGGAGGTGTCGGTGGCCTGGAGGTGGGCTCGGTGATCGCCTTTCAGCTCGTGCTGCTCGGTGTGGGTCTCGCGGCCGGACTGACGGCCAGCACGTTGGCCATCCCATTCCGACGATGCCTCGCGCTTGCCTACCTCCTGGAGGCCGTGCTGATCGGGTTCACGCTGCTGTTGAGCCTGCTCATTACCATGCTGGCGTGGCTGGTCGGCGTGCCTTTTGACGGATGGAGCTCCTCCTCCGGAGCGGCCTGGCTGGCCAACGCACCCGCGGTGATCTTTGGAAGCCCGCTCGCGGCACCCTACACCGAGCAACTGCCCCAGGTCCTGGCCAGGCTGAGCATGGACCATCGCGCGGACGCCTTCCGGTACTGGGCTGCAGGGCTTGCGATCTTCCTGGTTGCCGGGGCCACCGTGATCGCCCTCGCGCTCCTCGTGGTGACGCGGCGGACCGCCCGCGCGTGGCACGAGGAGCCGCCGCGACCGGAATTAATCCGATTGCAACGAACGCTGCTCACGCCGGTCCTGTTCGGGGGATGGCTCCGGCGCCGCCAGCAGCGGCGTCTGGGGCGCAATCCGCTCCTGTGGCTCCAGCATCGCACGGTGGCGGCGGCTCTGACCCGGTGGGGCTGGCTGGCGGTGGTGCTCGGGATCTGGGTGATCAGCCTGGGCGACCTGCTGTTTGTCCTGGGGTCCACGGTGGCTCCCCTCGTGCTCCTCGGTGGCATGGTGTTCAGCGCCGCCGGAGGCTTTCGCGCCGAACGGGAAAACGGGACCCTGGAACTGCTGTTGGTCACGCCCCTGCGCACCGGGCAGCTGCTCCAGAGCCGCTGCCTCGCCCATCTGCGGGAATTCATTCCACCGGTGTTGGTGCAACTCTTCCTGACGGAATTTGCCCGCGGCAGTTTCCGGCGCATGGGTGTGGAATGGACCGGCTGGAACTGGTGGCTGATCTCGTCGTTGCTCGCGCTGCCGTGGATTGGACTTTGGCGCGGACTTCGGGCGCAAAGCTTCCTCTCGGGAGTGGTGAGCACCGCCGTCTGGGCGCTGATGGTCCCGTTGCTGGCCACCCTTGCGATCCAGGCCTATCTCAATCCCCTGTTCTTTGAGACCCCCATGCGGGCCGGCGCGGCGGGGATGCGTTTCTTCCTCGCGACCCGGCTGGACTGGGGCGTCATACCCGCAGGCATTCAGGGGGTCGTCGCAGCGGTCGCGTCCTTCCGCGTCTGGCGTGAATTGTCCTCCCGACAGTTTGCCCTCGCCCCGGCGCAGCCCGGCTGACTCCCATCCCATGTTCCCGTGTGGCTGGTGATCCAACGCGAACTTCGCGATCTGGCGCGACAACCGTCGCTCGCCGGAATCCGAGTCCTGTCCGCCGGATTGGCCCTGGTCCTGTTCTGGCTGGCCTGGGAACGCGCCAGCCCGGGGACGATTGCGTCGGGACGCGGCTTCTTTCTCGGACTCAACCGCCTGCTCTTCGCCGGACTCTGGCTCGCGGGCCCGGTGCTCACCGCCGACTGCCTGAGCCGCGAAAAGCGGGAGGGCACCCTGGGCCTGCTGATGCTGACGCCGCTCCGTCCCGTGGATGTCGTCGTCGGCAAGGCCGTTTCGGAGGCGGCACGGGCATTTATGGGTCTTCTGGCGGTTTTGCCCGTCCTGATGATCCCGTTGCTCCTGGGTGGGGTGGGGTGGATGGATGCCCTGCGGATGTTCCTCCTCCAGGGCGCGGCGCTGGGCCTCGCCCTGGCCTCAGGCCTCGCGGCGTCGTCGCTCACCCGCACCTGGTGGCACGCGCGGCTCCTCGCCCTGGGCTTCGCGGTCGTGGCCGGCCTGGGCTTCCTGACCCTGCACGGATCATTGCGGATGGTCCCCGTGGCGCTCCAGGCGCCCGTGTCGTCGCGGCCTGGGATCCTGCTCGCCGGAGTCACCGCCGCATGGCAGGAGCTCCGGGGGCGTGCCGGCCTCGGACCGGCTGATGGCTTTGACTCCTGGTGGCACGACGGCAGCGGGGTGCCCGCCACTGGATTGACCGTGCTCCTGGCCGCCGGAGTCTGCCTCGTCGCCGGACTCCTCGTGATGGCGATGGGGTTCGCAGCCGCGGCGGGCATCCGGCACTCCTGGCGGCTGGAGCCGTCCTGGACCCACAAGCGGGCGGGGTTCTGGCGGTGGATGGCATCACCCATTTCCCCGGCGATGGCCGCCCGGCGGCGCTCGCACCTTCTGGATCAAAACCCGGTGCGCTGGTTGCAGTCCCGGGCATGGCAGGCCCGGCTCGGCGGCTGGGTCCTGGCCGGGGCGGTGGCGGGGTGCTTCTGGCTCTGGCCCGAGCCCGACCGGCGGGCCAGCGATCCCCTGCATCAACTCCTGCGGCCCGCGCTGATGGGCGTCGTCGCCTTCATGGCCACCGCCAGCTTCCGCATCGAACGGGAATCGGGCGGCCTTGAACTGTGGATGGTCACCCCGTTGAGTCCGGGAACAATCCTTCGCGGACGCTGGCATCCGTTGCTGGCCCGGGCGTCCGGTGCCTGGGCCCTGATGATCCTGCTGCCGTACCTGCCCTCGGCGGCCCAGTGGCTCGCCGGATTGGAACTCTCCCCCGGACGCCAACAATGGCTCCGGCAGCGCTGCCTGCTGGATCTGGACTACACGGTCTGGCTGATGGCGACGGCGCTGCTGGGCACCGCCCTCTCGCTGTCGTCCTTGTCCTTTCCCACGGCATTCGGGTTCACGTGGGTCCTCCATCATGCACCGCAATTCGCGGCCACCGTTGCCGAGTGGTACGTGCAGGAGCAGGACCAGCGACTGGGCCGTCCGCCCACGGTCTGGAATGCCCGCCAGGAATTCCTTTGGCTGGGCATGGGCTTTGCCGGCGCTGTGCTCGCCTGGAGTTGGTGGTTCGGATGCCGCCAGCTTGCCGAACGCCGGTTTCTTCCGGGGCTTCGGAGTCCCCGCTTGCCGCCACGGGACATCCCCGGTGAAGTGCGCGCGTCATGACGCCACTGCCCGTTGTTGCCCGTGAACTGCGGGTGGCTTCCCGACGCCCATGGACCTACTGGGGTCGCGCCCTGGCTGGCGGTGTCGCCCTGATGGTCTTCGCATGGATTGCCGCCGTTGCGCAGTTCGCCGGTGCGGCTCGATCCGGCGTTGTCCTGTTTTTCGCCCTCGCATCGCCCGCATTCGTCTTCGCGTTTTGTGCCGGGCTGCTCTACACGGCGGACAGCGTCAGCAGTGAAAAGCGGGAAGGGACCCTGGGGCTGCTGTTCCTGACCGACCTGCGGGGCCACGATGTCACCCTGGGCAAGCTTGCTGGAACCTCCCTGGGGGCGGTGTACGGACTCCTCTCCATGCTGCCGTTCCTGGCCATCACCCTGCTCCTGGGCGGGGTCACCGGGGCGGACTACCTGCGGATGGCGCTGGTGCTCCTGACCACGTTGTTCACCTCGCTGTCCACGGGACTCCTGGCCTCCGTTTTGTCCCTCGACTCCCGCCGCTCGGTGCTCGTGGCCTTTCTGTTCATGTTGGGGGTGTTTCTGTTCTTCCCGACCACCGTCGCGTCTGTGGAATGGGCTCAGAAGCGCTTCGGTGCTGAACCTGAAGCCGCCACGCTCTGGAGCCTGACCCCCTTGAAGGCCTTCGCGGTTTGCGCCGGCCGCCAGTTCACTGCGGAGGTTCCGGCATACTGGACCTCGGTGGGCTTCACGGGCCTCGCGGGACTCATGGCCCTCGGCGTCGCCAACTGGCGCCTCCCCAGAGCCTGGCAGCATTCCGGGGACCCGCCGGGCCGCCGGAGTCCGGGCGGATGGCTGAAGCGACTGCGATTCCGAACTCCGGACGCCTTCGCGCAGTTCCGGGAACCCATCCTGAGCCGCAATGCCGTCACCTGGTTGACGGCGCGCCACTGGTTGCGGCCGTGGCTGCCGTGGCTGTTCCTCGCGGGTGTCGCAGCCGTTTGGACCTGGCTTGCGGGGTGGTGGGATCCGGAGTGGTGGAGCGTGGAGGCCCTGTTCGCCGGGTCGGTGGGGATTCACGTGACGTTCAAGATCTGGATGGCCAATGAGGCACCCCGCCAGTTCCTCGACGATCGCCAAAGCGGGGCGCTGGAATTGCTTCTGGCGACGCCGCTTTCCCCCCGCGAAATTGTCGGTGGTCAACTAATGGCGCTCCGGCGCCAGTTTTTCGGACCGGTCCTCTGCCTCCTCGCCGCTGACGTCCTGGGACTGATCGCCGCACTCAAGGACTACGCCGATCCGGGCCCGCCAGTGCTCGCCACCCTTTGGGCGTTGCGGATCCTCCTGCTGCCGGCCGACCTCGCGACGCTGGCCTATGCCGGCCAGTGGGCCGGCATGTTTGGACGCAGCCGGACCGCGACGTCCGGACTGGTTTGGCGGGTGTTGAATCTACCGTGGCTCCTCTGGTTCATGCTCGTGACCACCACGGTCCTTCGGTCGGGCGGCGACAACACCCTGTGGTTCCTGATCGGCAGCTGGTTCGTGCTCGGGATCGCCACGGATGCCTTCTGGCTGCTGTATGCGCACAAACGCCTGACCTCCGGTTTCCGCGAAGCCGCCGCCCGACGCCCGGGTGAACGAACGCGATGGAAGTTCTTCCTCCGCACCACATCCTGATCCCGGACCAGCCTCAGCGCGGTCCGGCGGCCGTGTCGAGGTACGCGCGGTGACGTCCAAAGCTGTCGCGCAAGCTGCCGCCCAGCGCGTCCTGGATGTGCTGAAGTTCCCCGTACCTGGCCGCCGCGACGGGGTCCGGCCGGGCCGTTTCGCGGGGATTCAGCCGCACCATCGCATCGGTGACCTCCTCAATGCGCACCGCGTCGCCGCGGGTCAACCGCCAACACCACAGGGCCTGCAGGGCCGCGCCGAAGGCGGCCCCTTCGGCGACCTGCAGGGTGACCACCTCGACATTGAAGACGTCGGCCATGATCTGACGCCACAGGCGCGACCTGGCGCCGCCGCCGGTGGCCCGGACCTGTGCGGCCTTCACCCCGAGGTCCGCAAGGCGCCGCAGGCCATAATTCATGCCCAGCGTCACGCCCTCCATGGCCGCGCGGGCAAAGTGCGCCGCGGTGAACGTCGCCGGACGCACCCCGAAAAACACCCCGGTCCCCTGGGGCACATTGGGGGTTCGCTCTCCCTCCAGGTACGGCAGAAGCAGCAGCCCGTCCGAACCGGGCGGCGCTGCGGCTGCAGTCCGCTCAAAGGCGGCATGGTCGAGCCGGAAATCCCTGCGCACCATCTCCGTCGCCACGGTGACGTTCATCGTGCACAGGAGCGGCAGCCACCGGTTCGTCGAATCGCAAAACGCCGCAATCTCCCCCTTGGGATCCACCACCGGCCGGCTGGCGCAGGCGTAAATGGTCCCGCTGGTGCCGCAGCTGGCAGTGACCACGCCTTCCCGCGTGTTTCCGGTGCCAATGGCACCCATCATGTTGTCCCCGCCTCCCGCACTGACCACAATGCCGGGCGCGAGTCCGAGTTCACCCGCCGCGGCGGCGGTGAGGCGGCCGGCGGGACGATCGCTCGGCGACAGCTCCGGAAGTGCCGCTGGCAGGTCCGGATCAATTGCCGCAAGGGCGTCGGAACTCCAGCGGCGACGCCGCACGTCCATGAGCGCCGTGCCTGACGCGTCGCCGTATTCCATGGTCGCCTCCCCGGTCAGCCAGCGGTTCAGGTAGTCGTGAGGCAGGAGCACCATCGCCAGCCGCCGGAAGTTCCGGGGCTCATGCCGCTTCATCCACAGGATCTTGCCCGCCGTGAACCCGGGGAGCACCGCGTTGCCGAGCCGGCGGATCGCCCCGCGCGGGCCCCCAAGCGCCGCCGTGATCTCATCGCACTCGGCCACCGTGGTCGTGTCACACCAAAGTTTTGCCGGCCGGATTACCTCTCCGGACCGGTCCAGCGGTACGAAACCGTGTTGCTGTCCGCTGACGCCGATGGCCACCACGTCGCTGGAACGGGCTCCGGCCTTCCGAAGTGCCGACCGGACCGCCTTGACCGTCGCCTCACGCCACGTTTGGGGATGCTGCTCCTTCGCCCCCGGAGGAAGTCCGGGAATCAGGTCATAGCGGCTGCCTCCCTCCCCCAGCACCCGTCCGTTCCGGGCCTCCACCACGAGCGCCTTGGTGGATTGGGTCCCGGAATCAATCCCGACGATCAGCGTGCGCGAAGCCATCAGCCGCGAGCCTGCCGGACCATGCACCCGGGAGGCAATCCCTCCCGTCGCCCCCGGACTGGCCCGTTCGCAACAGGCAGCACGCCCACCCCGCACCGGACCTCAACGGGCGGACTGACACCGCGGACAAAAGAAGGTGCCCCGTCCAGCCTGCATCAGGCGGACGATTCGCGTCCTGCAAGCGGAACAGGGCTGTCCCTCCCGATCGTAGACTCGAAATCCCGTCGCCTTTCCGGAACGGACGCCTCCCCTGCCCCGCCCGAAGTAGAAGGCAGACTCCATGTCCCCAGGGTCTTCGAGCATCTTGCGGGCGCCGCGCCGGATCGCGGCCCGCAGCACCCACCGGATCGCGACCCACAGACGCCGGATTTGCGCCCTTCCGAGCTCGCAGGCCGGCCGCCCGGGCCAGATTCGGGACCGGAACAGCGCCTCGGAGGCGTAGATGTTCCCAACTCCGGCGACCACTTCCGGATCCATCAGGCAGACCTTCACGGGGCGGCGGGAAGGTCCCATGCGTTCGGAGAGCGTTGCCGGGGTAAACTCGGGGGATAACGGCTCCGGTCCCAGCCGATCCAGCACGGACCGGTCGCAGTGCATCCGCCCAAACTTCCTGGGGTCCTGAACGTCCAGCCTTTGGGGACCCAGCCCAAGGGACGCCACCGTGTATTGAGGGATATCGGACGCCACCGGGTTCAACGACAGGCGTCCGGACATGCCCAGATGCACCAGCAGGGCCGTGGCCCGGGGCTCCGGATTTCCGAACACCTCGAAAACCAGGTACTTGCCCCGCCGGGTGAGATCCCGGATGTCCCCTCCAAGGAGTTGCTCCCGAAGTCTCCGTGGCGTGAGGGGCCGGATCACCCGCGGGCTCCGGACGTCCACCTCCTGAATCCGGCGTCCGACCACGGCGGCCCGCAAGCGCCGGACCAGGACCTCGACCTCTGGAAGTTCGGGCACGTGCGATGCCACCCATTCGCGGGCGGTCAGGATCCCGGCTGGATCTTGGCAAGCTTCTTCGACGCCTCGTCGAGCTTCTTCAGGTACTTCTTGGTGTTCTTGTTGAAGTCCCTCACGCAGCTCTTGCAGCAGAACTTGATGGTCTGTCCCTCGACGGCCATCTCGTAGGGCGTCATGTCGCTCCCCTCGAATTTCTCATCGGAGACCAGGCAGAAATCGAGGGGGTAGGGCTTGGCCTTGTCAGTGGCCTTGTCGGCGGCTTGCAGGGCGGCGGTGGCGCCAAGGACGGCACCCAGAATGAGGAAACGTATGAAGCTCATATCGAGGGACAAGAGGTAACCAGCGCCACACGCGGGCGCAACTGCCGGAACGCCGGGTCTTGTTCAAGCCTTGGCCGCGGGGGTGGCGACCGGCACTGCGCCATTGGATCCGGCGACCGTCTTCTCGGGCTCGTTGACGGGCGGGGTCCCCGGTCCCGCGGCGGCCGGGTGCGGCACGACGACCCAGAACTGCTCGCGGGCATGACTCCAATCCTTGAGGATCTCGCTGGCGCGCGGTGATTCGGTGGCCTCGAGGTGGGCGAAGATGAGGGCCTCCACCCGTTTGACCTCGGCTTCGTCGCCAAACCGCTCCAAGCCCACCATCCCGGAGTTGTACCGATGCGGGAAGACTTGTCCCGGGTCGTACACATAGGCCCGGCCGCCCGACATGCCGGCGGCAAAATTGCGCCCGGCGTCGCCGAGCACCACGACCATGCCGCCGGTCATGTACTCGCAGCCATGGTCGCCGAGTCCCTCAACGACGGCTGTGCCGCCGGAATTCCGGACGCCGAAGCGCTCGCCAGCCCTCCCGGCCACCAGCAGGCGACCGCCGGTGGCGCCGTAAAGGCAGGTGTTGCCCACGAGACTGTTCTCGGCCCAGCAATACCTCACCCCATCCGATGGGCGCACGACGATTTCCCCCCCGTTCATGCCCTTGCCGACGTAGTCATTCGCCTCCCCGATGAGCTTCAGCCGCACCCCGTTGGCCAGAAACGCGCCCAGGCTCTGCCCTGCACTGCCGCGCAGGGTGATGTCAATCGAGCCGTCGGGCAGCCCGGAGTCGCCATACTGGAACCCGATCTGGCCGGAGACTTTTGTCCCGATGTTGCGACGCGTGTTGTTGATCTTGTAGCTCAGTCGCGCGACCCCCTTGCCCTGAAGCGCGAGTCGCGCGTCGTTGATGATGCGGTCGTCGAGCGAGCTGTCGCCAAACCGCTCGTTGCGGTCCCGGGTGTGAATGCGCGGCAGGGAGCCGCTGGGATCCACCTGGAACAGGAGCCGGTCGAGTTGGAGCCGGCCCACCTTGGCGCGGATCTCCTCCGGAAACTCCGACAACGGCCGCACCTCGACCAGGTCGGTCCGCCCGATGAGATCGTCGAGACGCCGGAGTCCGAGGGACGCCAGGATTTCCCGGACCTCCTGGGCGACGGCGTTGAAGAAGTGGACCAAATTCTCAGGCTTTCCCCGGAACTTCAGCCGCAGCTCCTCCTTCTGGGTGGCCACGCCGACCGGACAGGTGTTCAGGTGACAGACCCGGAACATGGCGCATCCGGCGGCCACCAGGGCTCCGGTGCCGAAGTTGAACTCCTCCGCGCCCAAGATCGCCGCCAGCACGATGTCGCGCCCGGTTTTGAGGCCGCCGTCCGTGCGCAGGACGATGCGGGACCGAAGGTCGTTGAGCATCAGGGTCTGCTGGGCTTCGGCCACGCCGAACTCGAACGGGCCACCGGTATTCTTGATGGAACTGAGCGGCGAGGCGCCCGTGCCGCCGTCATGCCCTGAGATGAGCACCACATCCGCAAACGCCTTGGCCACGCCGGCCGCCACGGTGCCCACGCCGGCGCACGCCACCAGCTTGACACACACCTTGGCCCGCGGATTGACCTGCTTCAGGTCGTAGATGAGCTGCGCCAGATCCTCGATCGAATAGATGTCATGATGCGGCGGCGGTGAGATCAGGGGCACACCGGGCACGCTGTACCGGAGCCGCGCGATCAGCGGGCTCACCTTGTGGCCGGGCAACTGCCCTCCCTCGCCCGGCTTTGCGCCCTGGGCCATCTTGATTTCGATTTCGGCCGCGCTGGCCAGGTAGGCGGGCGTCACGCCGAAGCGTCCTGAAGCCACCTGCTTGATCGCCGAATTGCGCTCGGTGCTGTACCGCAGGGCATCCTCGCCCCCCTCGCCGGAGTTGGATTTGCCCCCGATGCTGTTCATGGCAACGGCCAGGCACTCGTGTGCCTCGGGAGACAAGGCGCCCAACGACATGCCGGCGGTGGTGAACCGGCGCCGGATCTCCTCCACTCCCTCCACCTCGTCTACCGGCACCGGGATCGTCCCCGGCTTGAACTGCAGGAGGTCGCGGGGACTCACCGGTTCGCGGCGCTCGACGGTCTCCATGTACTTGAGGAATTCCTCGCGCTGCCCGGTCTTCAGGAACCGGTGCAACGTGCCGACCACCTGGGTGTTGTAGGCGTGGTATTCACCCCGACCCCCCTTCGCCACCCGGTAGTTTCCTCCGACATCCAACACCGCCGCCTCCGGCGCACCGTACGCCAGCCGGTGCCGTCGCGCCGCATCGTCGGCAATCTCGCGGAACGTGATCCCGCCGATCTGGCTGGTGATGCCGTAGAAGCACCGGTCCACCACGACCTGCCCGAGACCGATCGCCTCGAAGATCTGCGCGCCATGGTAACTGGCGATGGTCGAGATCCCCATCTTGGCCATCACTTTCAGCAGTCCGGACTCCACCGCCTTGCGAAAGTTCGCCAGCGCCTTTTCCAGGGTCAGCTCACCATAGCGTCCCGCCTCCACGGCCTCGCGCAGCGAATCAATGGCAACGTAGGGGTTCACCGCGCTCGCCCCGAACCCGATGAGGCAGGCGAAGTGATGGACGTCCCGGCATTCACCGCTTTCGCACACCAGGGAGCAGCGAAGCCGTTTGCCCGCGCGGATCAGGTGGTGGTGGACCGCCCCCACCGCAAGCAGCATCGGGATGGGCACGTTGCGGGCGTCCACGCCCCGGTCCGTCAGCACCAGCAGCGTGCGGCCGGCGTCCACGGCCGCCTCGGCCTCGGCGGAAAGCCGTTCCACGGCCGCTTCCAACGCATCCACGCCCTCGCCCGGATCAAAGTGACACGCGATCCGGACCGCCGCGAAGGCCGGGTCGGGAATCTGCAGCAACGCCATCAGTTCATGGTCGGCCAGGTACGGCGACGCGATCCGGATCTGACGCGCATGTTCCGGGGTCTCCTCCAGCCAGGACAGGCGTGCCCCCAGCGTGGTCCGCAACGACATCACGACCTTTTCCCGGATGGAATCAATCGGGGGATTGGTGACCTGCGCGAACAACTGCTTGAAATAATCGAAGAGGAGACGCGGACGCCGGGACAGGACGGCGATGGGCGTGTCGTCGCCCATGGACCCCACCGGTTCCAGCCCGGAAACGGCCATCGGCTCCAGCAGGACATCGAGCTGCTCCTGGTCCCAGCCGAAGGTGATCTGCTGCAGGGTGAGGTCCAGCAGGTTGACCGGCTGGTGGGTCGCGGCCAGCGGGAGCGCATGCGGCTCGAGGTGGAACAAGTTGGCCCGGAGCCAGTCGCCGTACGGTTGCTGCGAGGCGACAAAGGACTTCACCTCGTCATTGTCCAGGAACCGCCCGGCGACGGTGTCTATCGCCAGGATCTTTCCCGGCCCCAACCGCCCCTTGCGGACCACCCGCCGTTCATCCATCGCGACCACCCCGACCTCGGAGCCCATGACCATGAGACCGTCGTCATAGATCTTGTAGCGGGCCGGCCGCAGGCCATTGCGGTCCAGGGTCGCCCCGATGATCCGGCCGTCTGAAAACACCACCGCGGCCGGTCCATCCCACGGCTCGTTCAGGCAGGCGTGGTACTCGTAGTAATCCCGCACCTTCGGATCGAGATCCGTGCTGTTTTCCCACGCCTCGGGTGCAAGCATGGTCACGGAATGCAGCAGGTGGCGCCCGGACAGGTCCAACACCTCGAGCGCATTGTCGAGCGCCGAGGAATCGGAGCCCCCGGGCTGGATCAGCGGCCGCAGGGTTTCCACCTCGCGCCCCCACACGGCGGACTCCAGTTCCGTCTCCCGGGCGCGCGTCCAGTTCTTGTTGCCCAGCAGGGTGTTGATTTCGCCGTTGTGCGCCAGCATCCGGAACGGGTGCGCCAGGTGCCAGGTGGGGAAGGTGTTGGTGGAGTACCGCTGGTGATAGATGGCCAGCGCCGACACGAAGAGGGGGTCCTTCAGGTCGAGGTAGAACTTCGGCAACTGGGGCGCATTGAAGAGCCCCTTGTACACGATGGTGCGGGCGCTGAAGGAGGCGCAGTAGAACCCCTCCACGCGCTCGGCCATCGCCGCGCGCTCCGCATGGTTGCGCGCCAGAAACAGCTTCCGCTCGTACTCATCGGGACTCCAGGCAAGATCCCGCCCCAGCAGGCACTGCAGGATCTCGGGCATCGTGCTCCGCGCCTTGTCTCCCAGGCACCGCGGGTTCGTCGGGACCGGACGCCACGCCAGAAAATGAATCCCGTACCGCGCGCAGGCCTCCTCAACGAACTGACGGCACTTGGCGACGAGGTATTTGTTCCCCGCCGGCGCGAACACGAAACCCACCGCAAGATCCTCCTCCTCGACCGCCCGCACCCCAAGCTTCTCGGCCTCGCGCAGGAAGAACGCCGTCGGGAGCTGGACCAGGATCCCCGCGCCGTCCCCCGTCTTGGCGTCGGCATCCAGGGCCCCGCGATGGGCCAGGCTGCCCAGGGCCTCGATCGCGTACTGCACGATGCGCTGCTCCTTGCGCCCGCTGGTGTTCGCGATAAAGCCGACGCCGCAGGCGTCGTGCTCGAACTCGGGCCGGTACAGGGACCCGGGAAGCTGCGGATAGGAATTCATGAATCGTGTGAAGGCTTCAGACACCCACGGTGCCCCGTGGGCATCTCGAAGAAGCTACGGGACGCATTTCCCGCAACGCAAAACGTTTCTGGAGACCCGTTCAAAATCCCGTCGTCAGCCCGGGGAGCCCGCAGGATTAGCCGGAAGTCGCCCCGCCGGCATTCCACCGGGGTACGCCTAATGTCTTTCGGATCGCTTTGCCCTCCGCGGGTTCCTGCGATTTCCTCCCCGGGCGCCATGCACCGGTTTTTCGTTCCCGACCTCGATCCGGCCGCCGCTCAGATCCGGCTCCCGGATGCCGAGGCCCGCCACGCCCTGCGCGTGTTGCGTCTCCGTCCGGGCGCGGAGGTCCGCATTCTCGATGGTGCCGGACTCGAACTGGAGACCCGGGTCGGGCGTGCGGACCGCTCCCATGTCGTTCTGGAGGTCCTCGGCCGGGTGTCCCACACGCCGCCGCCCTGTTCGCTGCAGCTGATCCAGGCGATGGCGAAGGGGCCGGCCATGGAGGGACTGCTCCATCGTGCGGTGGAGCTGGGGTGCACCCGGTTGGTCCCCGTGTGCGCGACCCGCAGCGTGAGCCGCCCGGGGGACGCCGTGGCCCGGCAGGCACGCTGGCAATCCCTCGCCCACGAGGCCCTGAAGCAGTCCGGCAATCCGTGGTGTCTGCAGGTCGGGTCCCCCTGCACTCCCGCGGAATGGCTGGCGCGCGGGTCGCCCCCGGAGCTGCTGTTCATCGCCTCGCTCGCGGACCCGCCGGCCTCGCCGCGTGCGGCGCTCGGGGCGGCGGCGGAACGTCTGGGCCGCCCGCCGGCATCCGTTGCTGTGGCCATCGGCCCCGAGGGCGATTTCACCGCGGAGGAGTACGCCCAGTTCCGGGCAGCCGGTGCGGTGCCCTTCCGGCTGGGGCCCCACGTCCTGCGGGTTGAGACCGCAGCCATCGCCGCGCTGGCCATCCTCCGCCACGAGGTGGACGCCCTGGGCGCCGGGGATGCCGGCAGCCCGCCGGCGGCGCCCCGGAACTTGTGAACCGAATCCGGTCAGGGCGCGACGCCCAGGCCGAACAGCCGCCGGTGTTCACGAAGGAGAAACCGGTCGGTCATGCTGGCCACATGGTCGCACACCGCCCGGTGAAGGCCAACCGCCGCCACGCGCAGGCGTGCCCCGCGGCCCATCGTCTCCGGGTGTGCAAGAACGTGCTGGAACACCTCGCCCAGCAACCGGACCGCCCGCCGGTTGGGCTCGTTCACCGCCGGATTGTAGTAGAGGTTGCGATACAGGTACCGCCGCAGCTCAACGTTGGCGCGACGGCGGCCGGCGCTGTAGCCCACAAGGGGACGCCTCCAGGCGCGGACCTCGTCCGCGGAACCCGGCCCGGCGGCCTCCAGGTTCTTGAGCGTCGTTTCAACCACGTCGGTGACCTGTTCGTCAATCACCTGGCGGATCGTGTAATACCGCCGGCTCTCCGCGGGCGGCCTCCCAAACCGCCGCCGCACCTGTCGCGCGGCATCCGCCCACACGGTCACTTCCGCCTGGAGCTGGCGTTCATCCAGCAGGCCGCTGTCCAGCCCGTCGTCGAGGTCATGACTGTAGTAGGCGATTTCGTCCGCAAGATTCGCCAGTTGCGCCTCGAGCGACGGTTGCCGGAACGGCGCCTTCGGACGCCCACCCGGCACCTCCGGTCCGGGCGCGTGTTTGGCCAGCCCCTCGCGCACCTCCCACGACAGGTTCAGTCCGGGGAATTGCGGATACTTGCGCTCCAGCAATTCGACGACCCGGAGGCTCTGCCGGTTGTGTTCGAAGCCCCCGTGTCCCTTCATCAGACGGTCGAGGGAATGCTCCCCCTTGTGACCGAACGGCGAGTGCCCCAGGTCATGGGCCAGGGCGATGGTCTCGGCCAGGTCCTCGTTGAGCCCGAGCGCGCGTGCGAGATTTCGCGAGATGGCCGCCACCTCCATGGTGTGGGTCAGCCGCGTGCGCAAATGGTCCCCGGTGCCGTTCAGGAACACCTGGGTCTTGTACTCCAGCCGGCGGAAGGCCCGGCTGTGAATCACCCGGTCGCGGTCCCGCTGGAACTGGGTGCGCCATGCCGGAGGCTCCTCCGCGTGCACCCGGCCGCGCGAGTCGGCGCTCAGCTGGGCGAACGGCGCGAGGATGGAGCGCTCGCGTTGTTCGAGCGCTTCGCGCGTCACCGGCAACCGGAATCCAGAGGGCACGGTGCGCGAACCCTGCCGTCATCGCCCCAGGCTGTCACGTCACCGCTGGACGCCATCCGGTGCAATGAACCGGCCGGGAGGGCCGCCCGCCCGTACCGGAATGCAAAATGCCAACGACGCCGCCCGGACGTCGCGAACCGCCGCAAAACATCAATTCCATCGGGCGCTGCCGGCTGACGGCCCGTCTCACGGGTTCAGCCGCGCACGCAGGCGTCTTCAGGATGGCTCCACGGGGTCATGAGCCGCACATGGCGGCGGTCCGGGTCGAGCAGGGTGACATAAACCGTGTGCTCAAATGGACGCGGGGGATGCAGCGGAGACACCCCATGCGCCGCCAGGCTCGCGAGGCGCCCCTCGAGATCGGGCGTCGTGAAACACAGCTGCATCGAGTCGTGCCCCCGCTCGGGCACCTCGGAAAGATCCGCGGCCGGCTGGACGGTAAAGTACACCGTGCCCAACCGGCAGGCGTAGTGGGTGTGGCGTCCATCGTGACGCTCCGCCTTCAGGGGCACCCCCAACAGGTCCCGATAGAACGACGCCGTGCGATCCGCATCCGCGGACAAAAGCACCACGACCGAAAGATTCGGTGCGGCTTCTGCATCGTGGGAACCAGAACCGGACGGCGACATGCGGATCAGCCTGCCGGATGGCGATCCCGCCGTCACACCCGAAATAGCAGACGCATTTCGCAGACGCCGCCCACCACCGAAGTTCGAATGCCATCCGCCGCCACACCGGCCAAGCATCCGGAGAGTCCCACCACAAAGCTCTGTTCCTCGCTCCTTCCGCAGCACCCGGCCCCCGTTGAGAAGACCGCCTCGAATATTCAGGCAAGACACGTCATCCCGGCACACAACGCCAGACGGTTCAATGACTCGACATTGGCCCCCTCAATGTCGTCCCCCGACGTCCGCGGGCTGGGCATCCGGAGGGGTTCCTGTACAACGGACACGTGACCGACACGCCCATCACGTGCCCGAAGTGCGGTGCGGAAATCCCGCTCACCGAGGCCGTCTCCCACCACCTGCGCGAGCAGCTTCAGGCCGAGTTCGAACGTCAGCGCGCGGCGCTGCAATCCGCGCTCCAAAAACGCGAGGCCCAGCTCGCCGCAGACCAGGCCGCCCTCGATTCCCGTTCGCAGTCGCTCCAGACGGAGGTCGCCCGCCAGGTCGAGGCCGAACGCCAGCGGCTCCTTGCGGACGCCGCCCGCCGGGCGGAGGACCGCCTCGGACTGCAGCTCAAGGATCTTCAGGCGCAGCTCGCCGAACAACGCAGCCGCGCGCAGCAGTCGCAACAGGTGGAGCTCCAGCTCCGGGCCCAGGCCCGCCAGCTCGAGGAGGCCCGCGATGCCCTGAAACTCGAGGTGGCCCGGACCCTCGACGCCGAACGCCACCAGATTGCCGATGCCGCCCGGGCCCAGGCCGTGGAGGCCGAGCGCCTCAAGCTCGCCGACAAGGACGGGGTCATCCGGGGTCTCCAGGAGCAGATCGCCGCCCTCCAACAGCGCGCCGGCCAGGGTTCGATGCAGCTCCAGGGCGAAACCCTGGAGCTGACCCTCGAAAGCGACCTCCGGGCCGCCTTCCTGTACGATGACCTCGTCGAGGTGAAGAAGGGCCAGCGCGGTGCCGACCTCACCCAGCGGGTGCGCACCGCCAACGGCTTCGACTGCGGACTGATCCTCTGGGAGGCCAAGCGCGCCAAGATCTGGTCCGCCGACTGGCCGGAGAAGCTCAAGGCCGACCAGCGCCAGGCGGCCGCCGACCTGGCGGTGATCGTGACCACCTGCCCGCCCGCCGGCGTCCGGGGCTTTGGCCCCGTGGATGGCATCTGGGTGTGCGAACCGCCATTCGCCGTGGCCGTGGCCGCCGCGCTCCGCCAGGGCCTGATCCAGACCGCCGCCCAACGGGTCCAACAGGCCAATCGCGCCGAGAAGGCCCAGGTCCTCTACGACCACCTGTGCAGCGTCGGGTTCCGCCAGCATGTCGAGGCCGTCGTGGAATCATTCCTGGCCCTGCGCGAGCAGCTCGAGGCCGAACAGCGGGCCTTCGCCAGGCAGTGGAAGGAACGGGAACAACAGTTGCGCAAGGCGATCACCCACACCGCCATGCTGTACGGCGGCATCCAGGGCATCGCCGGGCGCGAGGCCCTGCCGGAAATCCGCACCCTCGCCCTGCCTGATGCGACCGGCTCGGTCACGACTCCAGCGGCGTGAAGGGGACGAATCACGACGACACAATCCTCGTGATTCATCTGTTTCACTTTGTTCGTATTGTTGGCGGATCCGTTGAACAGTCGCTCCTTTACCAGCCAACCATTTACGGGATCTCCACCTCCGAGTGGCCTGCCGGTAACGGCAACGCTTGGGCTGTCGGGCCACATCCGACCCGACCTGCAAGTTCTCAGGATGCGTTCAATTCCTCCAAGGCGCCCGCCGAAGACTCGGACTCGCGGGCTCGAGAATCTCGACGGGAGAACTCCATTCGATTTCCACGGCCCCCACATCGGCTTCCGCCAACTGGGTCCTCAAGCGGGTCAGCAGATCGTTGTAAATCTCGAGGTTTTTCTTCACCACGTAGTAGTCCGGAGGGGTTACGCCCGGGTTGGCAGCAGTCTCTTGGAGAATCTCCGTCTGACGACTGACCAAATCCGCCAGCCGGAGTTCACACCGATTCACCTTTTGCAGAAGGGTGCGCCGGGGCAGGTCCATAAGTTCACGGCGCTGGTTGGCCTTCAGGGCCATGAACTCGTGTACCAAATTGTTGGCGATGTCCGCCGCCCTGGTCTGATCCTCGCTCGCAGCCGAGACCCTCAGCAGGCTGGTGTTCCGAAACTGCACCACGCGAATCCGCTCCCGGAGTTGCTCCCGGACTTGCTGGCGCCGGCTGTCAGGATCGTCCCGATTATTTACCAGCCCCAGATTCGACGCTGTGGCATCCAGGACCGTTGCGGACCGAAGCCACTCCATGGCCGTCTGCAGCAAGTACGGGTCATTACCGCCCGGACTCTCCACCTTGATAATCGCCGTGGACACATAGAGCATCGGCGCCGTCCACCGCAGCCCAACCCAGGTCCCAGCCAGCACCGCAACGGCCAGAACGATCCCCATCCCCAACCGTCGGATCCGACCAGACGACGACGCACCCGCAGGCACGCCCAGCAGTCGTCCAACGCGTTGCGACACCGACCCCCCATCCGCCGCAAAGGCGAAGCCGGGATCGGTCGCCTCCTGCTCGGCCAGTGCGACCAGGGCACCCGCGAGCTGGGTCCGGTCGCCAATCACCGCTGCCGCAAGATCGTCGCAGCAAAACTCGCGCTCGATCCGGATCTGCTCGGACACCCACCACACCGCCGGATGGTAAAACAGCAGGGTTTCGACCACCCTCTGAAGCAGGTTCACCAGATAATCGCGCCGCTGCAAATGGGCGAGTTCGTGGGCCAGAATGGCATCCACCTGGACTGGCGACATGCCGGCCACAAATCCCACCGGAAGGAGAATCACCGGACGCATCCATCCGATGATCATCGGAGCGCGGATGCGTCCGGATTCCAGCAGGTCAACCCCTGTCCCAATTCCCATGCGCCGCTGCAGGTCCGAGAGTCGCTCCGGCCATGGAGACTCGATCGGCCGGGTCTCCCGGCACCGGAGCCGCTGAACGTGCCAGCAGCCGCCGGCCAGTCGCCCGCCAAGCAGGACCACGCCGGCAAGCCATGCCAGTGTCACCCACGGCAGCCATCCCCGGGAAATCGGACCCAATCCGATGACGGACGTCATCCCGCCCCCGGATCCCGCGGCAAGCGCTCGAATCCCGGCTCCGCCCTGCACCGGGTCATCGGCCACCAGCGCTCCATCCCCCAGCAACAGGGTAATGAGGGGCACGGTGGCCATCGCCGCGAGCGTGGCACAGGACAGGGCGTAGCGAAGCCTCGCCGATTGTCGTCGGGTCCCACGGAGCGCAACCGCCAGCAGGGCGGCCAGCGCGGCGCCCTGCCAGATGAAGTGCAGGAGTGTGGCGCCCAACCGGCTCGCGGCCGGATTCTGCAACAGGTCCAGGAATGGGTTCATGGCTTCCTTCCTTCGATCGTATCCAGCAGCCGGCGCAGGCCGGCAATTTCAGTCTTGCACGGCTTGCGCCCGGCCAGTGCCTGTTGCACCAGCAGTGCTGCCGAACCTCCAAAGGCGCGGTCCAACAGGTGGTCGAGCAACTGGCGGCGGGTCGCCTCGGCCGGATGCGCGGCGGCAAAAACATGCGTGCGCTCCGCATCATCCCGCGTCACAAGCCCCTTTTCCGTCATGATCTGCAGCAGCTTCAGCCCCGTGGTATAGCCGGTGTCCGGACCCAGCTCCTCCACCACCTGACGCACCGTGCAGGGCCCGCGACGCCACAGGATCTGCAGGATGGACAGTTCGGATTCGGTTGGTCGCGGAGGCTGCGGAGCGCGCACGGCGCACGATGGTACGAATGAATTCGTACAGTCAACGAAAACTTTCGTATCAATGCCGTTGGGACACGCTGCCGCGCGGAATCCTGGCCTGCGCACAGGACCACGCCGCCCCGAATTGCCGGCCGGTGCCGGGAGGTGCCGGGAGGACGAGGGGCCCCGGATCGGACTGGCCGCACGCCCAGGCCCACGGCACGCTCACCGACCGCGCATGGAGATACCGCATTCGTTCCTCGGCCTCGTGGAGTTCCGCCCGGAGTTCCGGCCCCGCACCGGGCTCAGCCACGTGTTGTTCGATTTCGACGGCACCCTGTCCCTGGTCCGGCAGGGATGGCCCGACATCATGGTGCCCATGTTCACCGAGGTGATCCCCCCCCTGCCCGGGGAGTCCGAGGCGCAGCGCAGCCAGCTTGCCTTCGAGGACATCATGCGCCTGAACGGCAAACAGACGATCTACCAGATGATCCAGCTCGCCGAACGGGTCCGGGAACGGGGCGGCGTGCCAAAGGAACCCCTGGAGTACAAGCGCGAGTACCTCCGCCGCCTCGACGAGCGGATCCACCACCGGGTCGCCGGACTCCGGGACGGCTCCATTCCCCGCGACGACCTGACCGTGTTCGGTGCCCGGGCCCTGCTGGATGCGCTGAAGGCCCGCGGGCTTCCGCTTTACCTCGCCAGCGGCACGGACGAGCCCTTCGTCCGCGCCGAGGCGGACGCCCTGGGCCTCACCCCCTATTTCGACGGGCACATCTACGGGGCGCAGGATGATTACCGCAAATTCAGCAAGAAGATGGTGATTGACCGCATCCTGGCCGAAAATCGCATCCCCGGCGGCTCGTTGCTCGCCTTCGGGGATGGCTACGTGGAGATCGAGAACACGAAGCAGGTGGGGGGCTTCGCCGTGGCGGTGGCCAGCGACGAGGCCCACAACGGTTCCGGCCGGTTCGATGAATGGAAACGACAGCGTCTGCTCGGCGTCGGCGCGGACCTGTGCATCCCCGACTACCGGGATCTCCACCCGCTTTTGGAACTGTTGTTCCCGCAATAGGGCTCCCTTCCCCTCCCCCTGCACCGCCATGCCCGCACTCGATCTTCGCCGGCTGCGTGTCCATCCGTTGTCGGAACGCCGCAGCCTGACCCGGGTGGAGGACATCCTAGTGCCTCCCGAAAGCGCCCCCCCGTCCGTCCCCGCGTCCGTCGCCGCGGCCATCCGCAGGGCGGCACAGGACCTCCGGGAGGCCCGGTCGCGCGGGGCGCAGGTGATCCTGATGTACGGAGCCCACCTGCTGCGGAACGGCGCGGCGACGATCCTTTCCGACCTGATGGCCCGCGGATGGATCACGCACCTGGCCACCAACGGTGCCGGCACCATTCACGACTGGGAGTATGCGTGGCTCGGGCGCTCCACCGAGGGGGTGGAGGAGAACGTGGCGACGGGAACGTTTGGCGCCTGGGATGAGACTGGCCGGAACATTCATCTGGCCCTGCTGTCCGGCGCCCTCCAGGGACTGGGATACGGGCGGGCCCTGGGGCGCTTCATCACCGAGGATGGCTGCGTGCTGCCGACCCGCGAGGCGCTCGGCGGGATGGTCGCCGGATTCCCGTCCGATCCGCTGACTGCGGCGGCGGCCGATCTGCTGGCGGTGATGAACCGGTTCGAACTGGCGGAAGGTCCCCACCCGGTCCTCCACCGCTGGAAGCACGCCAGCCTGCTCGCCGAGGCGTGGCGGCTCGGCGTGCCGGTGACCGTCCATCCGGGCATCGGCTACGACATCATCGCCTGTCATCCCATGTTTCACGGGGCCGCCATCGGTCGCGCCGCGGCGGAGGACTTCCGGTGGTTCGCCGGGGCGGTCGAGGGGCTGGATGGCGGCGTGGTGTTGTCCGTGGGCTCGGCCATCATGGCCCCCCAGGTCTTCGAGAAGAGCCTGAGCTGCGTCCACAACCTGCGGTTCCAGGCCAGCAGGCCCGCCGTGTCGGGCCATCGCATTCACGTGGTGGACCTGCAGGATGGCGGCGGCTGGGACTGGACCGCCGGGGAGCCGCCCAAGACGAATCCCGCCTACTACCTGCGATTCTGCAAGAGCTTCTCGCGCATGGGCGGCGCGATGCACTACCTCCAGTGCGACAACCTCGCCTTCGTGCACCACCTGCACCGGGAACTGGTGACGGCGGCGTAAATGCCGGCGGCGAGACTCCGGTGCCGTCAGTTCGCCGATGCCGCAGGCGCACCAAGGTGCTCGATGCGGACGATCTTGCTGTCCTTGTTGTCGCCCCAGTTGGTTCCGAACTCGATCAGGTAGAGGCAGCCGTCGGGCCCGAGTTCGAGGTCCATCGGGCGCTTGAAGGTCATCCCGGGGAGGAACCGTTCCATCCGCACCATCTGGTCCTTCTCGTTGAGCTTCACCGCGATGATCCAGTTGCGGGTCCACTCATAGATGAACAGCGTGTGGTCAAAGGCCTCGGGGAGTTTGTGGGGCGACTTCAATGCGGGATCGAAGTAGTACACCGGGCCGGCCATCGCCGTGCGGCCGCCGGACCCCACGACCGGGAAGCGGGTCGAGGCGGAGGCCGGGTAGTAGATGACGGCCGGCTGGGCGGGAGGCAGTGCACGGATGCCGGTGTTGTTGGGGGAGTCATTCACCGGGTGGGCGGCATCGTACAGCTCCGGTTTGAAGTCCGCCGCCATCCAGGGCCCGGGCTTGGGCGGCCACTCGTCCTCCGGTTTCCCCGCCTTCTTGGCGGCCTCGCGGGCGGCGTTGGCATCCTGATAACGCTGGCGCGCCACATAATCCACCGGCGCGTAGGGCCGGTTGTCGGCCACAAAATAGGGCCATCCGAAGAATCCGGGACCCCGGGCCTGGTTGATCTCGTCGAACCCTGCCGGGCCCCGTTGCGGATCCGGCCCGCCGGCATCGGGTCCCACCTCGCCCCAGTAGAGGTATCCGGTCCGCGGATCCACCGCGATCCGGAACGGATTGCGGTTGCCCATGACATAGACCTCGGGACGCGTGCCCGGGGTGCCCGGCTTGAACAGGTTGCCCTCCGGAATGGTGTACCCGCCCTCCGCCTTCGGCTTCACCCGCAGGATCTTGCCCGTCAGGGAATTGGCATTGGCGGACGACCGCTGGGCGTCCCACGGGTAGCGGCCGTCGCGGGGATCGTTGGGCGAAAAGCCATCGGAATCGAACGGGTTCGTGTTGTCCCCGACGGACACGTAGAGGTTGCCATCGGCATCGAACGCGAGGGAACCGCCCACGTGACAGCACTGCTCCCGCTGGACGGGGATGTCGAGGATTGGGACGCCGCCCGCGATGTCGAGGGACTCGCCGTGCAGGGTGAAGCGGGAGACGCGGATGATCCCGGCCTTGCCCTGCCCGTCATGGGTCGTCTCCGGGAGGGAATGATTGACGTACACCCAGCCGTTCGCCGCGAAGTTGGGGTCCAGCGCGATGCCCAGCATGCCCTCCTCCAATCCGTCGAACACGGGCAACCTGCCGATTTCGAATGCCTCCTCCACGCCGGGCTTGAGCATCTTGATCACGCCCTTGCGTTCGACGAAGAACACCCGGCCATCCGGCGCCACCGCCAGTTCCATGGGATCCACGAGGGTGTCGCGCAATTCGCCGTCCACGGTGCGGTCCTCATCGAGGACCACCTTGCGGAACGCCGATTCCGGCGGGAGCCATCCGGAGTCCTTGCCGGCCGGTGCGGCGCGACCGGCGGTGGGCGTTTGCGTTTCCTGGGCGGAAGCCGCAGGGAGGATCAAGGCGACGACGAGGGCGGGCACGGGCAGGCGCATGCGCAGCGATGGACTCCCGGAAGATCGAGGTTAATCAATGCGATTTTTCCGGTGCCGGAAACTCGGGCCGGAAGCGACAACTCCCTGGCCGCCCCCGCCTCGCCGGTAATCCGAGGTCCCTCCCGGCCACGGGTCTCCCACTCCTGGACAACGATGGCCACGAACGTCCGTTGTCGGAGCTCGAACGGCTCGCCTCCACGGCCCCCGACCAGCGCCACGCACAGCCTGCGGTCGCCACCGCCGTCTGACACGACCCCGGACCCTCCCGACGCCGATCCCGGTGGCGGTTGTGGCCTCAACTCGACAAACGGAACCTTCGCCGTGCCGGCAGGTCCCACCTTGCTCTCAAGGCGGCGATTGTTGGGCACCAGCCAGTCGCGATTGTCGTGCGCATCCAGGAATGGGACTGCTGGCTCAATCCCCCAGATTCAAATAGGTCTTCGAGAGGCGCTGCTGAATGTAGCGGAAATCGTTCAAGGGAGGGCCAAATAAGGACTTGCTACCATGCCCGTAGATTCCCGTCTCCGGTTCCTTCGTGGTCCGGTCCACCCAACGGTGCATCTCCACATGCCCATCGTGGTAGGACAGTGTGCCGCTTGAATTATGACGGCTGGCCGGCAACATACTGTAACTCCATCGCGAAATATCCCAGCTAATGACATAGTGACAGTCGCGAAGTGAATCCGCATGCGTGTCCAGGAAGATCAGGTACTCGGGGCGGGGTCCAGAATTGAAATCAGACAGCTTGAACGCAACAAAGGCATTCTCGTTGCGCCACTTGGAGCCAACAAAGTAATTCATGGCGAAACTGCGGGTCCTGGGCGTACGCATGGCGCCCGGAAGCTGCGCGGTGGACCGGTCGCTGGGGCATTTGAAGGTGGGTGGAGTGCTCAGGTAACTGCTCAACGAGTCGGGCCGCGGTCCCACAACGTAGTCCAGATTGGTGGCATCGGCAGATCCATAGCGAATGTCGCCCAGGGCCCACGAGGGCAGCCAGTCCTTCAGCGGACCGTAGCCGGTGCCATTGTTTCCCGCACTCATCAGGGTGGGATTGTTGGGCACCAGCCAGTCGCGATTGTCGTGAGCATACAGGGTCCACGCCAGAATGAGTTGCCGCTGATTGTTCAGGCACAGCACCCCCTGCGCCTTGGCCCTGGCCCTGGACAGCGCCGGCAGCAGCAACGCCGCCAGGACGGCGACGATGGCAATCACCACCAGCAATTCCACCAGCGTGAAGCCGGCGCGAATGGGTGAACCCGATCTCGACATGGGAGGTGATGGGGCGGCCCTTCGGGCCGCCCCGTTTCTACTTGCGTTTCATTCGACCGCTTTGGGGTAGAGAATCCAGCCTCGGATCTGGCTCGACTTGGTGCCAAACCCGGTGATGATGCCGCCATCATTGACGGCCACCGCATCTGCGAGGAGCCATCCAAGACTCGACGGGGTGGCCCCATTGTCCAGCACCTGCAATGTCAGATCGCTTACCTGGCTGCCACCTCCGGGGGGTATACACAAAGGCCCGGTAGCTGCCGCTGTCATTCTGGATGCGCCCGACCACTTGTCCCAGGCGATTCACGCTTCGGGCCTCGCTGTTGTACGCGGTGCCGGTGGTCCCGGCCAGTCGAGGCAACTCGTTAAATGGCTGGAGCGCGGTGGCTCCATGCTGAACATAGAAGGCTCTTCTTCTGTTGCTGGCATTGTGAGCCCAACCAACAGTGCCCGATTCGGTGCTGACATCCCGGGCTTCGCTCTCCAAGCCGCCGAAGGTGCCCAAGCCTGGGAGGGGAATATCTCCTTCAGGATCGGTGACATACGCTCGCCATGGTCCGTTGACGACATATTTCGCCCGGCCCGCAATCCGGAAGTCGTCGCTTAGGGAGAACGCTTGCGCTGAGTTTCCCGGGGGAGTGCTGTACACATTCGAGGTCGTCCCTTTGCGCCTCTGTCCCGGCGAGCGCATTGGTGGTTCACATCGAGCAGGATTGCCGGGGCACATCCCCCTTGGTGATGAGGGTTTGCTGTTGCGTGGAGTCGTGGATCCGAATGGGTTGTTGCAGTGACAGCTCAAGCGCGTAACAGACTTCCAACGATTCTGTCAAGGCTGAACGACACGGAATGCCTTGACGCCTTGACACGTCGCCTTTTTGCCTGTTTGCCTTCGAAAGCCGATTGGGGATAGCCTTCCGGTCCGATGAAGGTTTCCCGGCTCCTGCACACGCGATACCGCCTGAATGATCTGGAGCGGTCCGTGGCGTTTTACCGTGACGTGCTGGGCCTGGAGGAGGTCCGGCGCCACAAGTCTCCGCGGGGCTCCGAACTGGTGTTCCTCAAGGCGCCGGAGAGCGAGGAAACGATCGAGCTGTGCCACTATCCGTCCTCCGGCCCGGTGGTGGTGCAGCCCGACCTGACCCATCTCGCCTTTGAAGTGGCGTCCCTGGAGGCCTTTGGCCGGCACCTGGAATCGCTGGGCCTGAAGTACTCTGACGGCCCGCATTACCGGGCCGACGGCACCGGCGGGTTCGCCTTCGTGGATGCCCCGGAGGGCTACGAGGTCGAGTTGATCCAGCGGAGTCCGGAGGCACGCGCGGGTGGCGGGACGTATTAGCCGCATGGAGTGAGCCGCATGGAGTGGTCCGGACGGAAGTTTCAGTTCCAGTTTCCGCGTCCGACCCTGACCATGGGCGTTGTGAACGTGACGCCCGACTCCTTTTCCGATGGCGGACGGTTTCTGGCTCCGTCGGAGGCCATCCGGCATGGACTGCGCCTCGTGGAGGAAGGGGCGGACCTGCTGGACGTGGGCGGTGAGTCCACACGTCCGGGGGCAAGCCCCGTCCCCGAGGCGGAGGAACTCCGGCGGGTGCTGCCGGTCCTTGAGGGCCTCGCCGGGCGTTGCGGGGTTCCCGTTTCGGTGGACACCCGGAAACCCGTCGTGGCCCGGGCCGCCGTGGCCGCAGGCGCCGCGATCATCAACGACATCGCCGCGGCCGCAGACGACGGCGCCATGGCGGCGGTGGTGGCCGAAACCGGCGCCGGATACATCGCCATGCACATGCAGGGGACGCCCGAAACCATGCAGCGCGATCCGACCTATGGGGATGTGGTGGCCGAGGTGGACGCCTTTTTTTTGCGCCGGCTGGACGGCCTGATGGCGTCGGGCGTGCGCCGGGAGCAGGTCGCGCTGGATCCGGGAATCGGCTTCGGAAAGACCCCCGACCACACTTTGGATTTGCTCGGCCGCCTGGGGAAATTTACAACGCGGGATCGTCCGCTCGTCCTCGGCGTCTCGCGCAAGTCCTTCCTGGGCGCCCTGCTCGGGACGGCGGTGGGCGGACGCCTCGCCGGCGGCCTGGCCTGCGCGGTCTGGGCGGTGCTCCACGGGGCGCAGGTCATCCGCACCCACGATGTGGCGGCAACGGTCCAGGCCCTGCGCATGACCGAGGCCCTCCGGGCGAGACAACCCGAATTCCCATGAACCTCTGGGTCTGGATTCAGAACGGCTGGCGTCCCGCGGTGGAGATCATGATCCTCGCGGTGGGCATCTATTCGGCCTTCCAGTTTGTCCGCGGCACCCGTGGCGCCCAGATGCTCACCGGGCTGCTGGCCCTGCTGCTCTTCCTGACCATCGTTACGCGCCTGCTGGATCTGAAGGTGCTCAATGTCCTGCTGAACCAGTTTTTCGGGGTGCTGGCCCTGGCGCTGGTGGTGATCTTCCAGCCGGAGCTTCGCCGGATGCTGGCCGAGCTGGGCACCCTGCCCGTGTTCGTGAGCACCCGGCAGCAGCGGGAGAACATCGAGGACATCATCCAAACGGTGGACCGCCTCGCCCCGGTCAAGATCGGGGCGTTGATCGCCATTGAGCGAAACCAGCAGCTTGCGGAAGTGGTCGAGGGCGGGGTGCCGATCAACTGCGACCTCACCCCGGAGATGCTGGAGACGATCTTTTTTCCCAACAACGCGCTGCATGACGGCGGCGTGGTGGTGCGGGACAACCGGATTCTCCGGGCCGCCGCCATCTTCCCGCTCACGACGCGGCAGGATCTGCCCAAGTCGGTCGGCACGCGGCATCGCGCGGCGATCGGGCTGACCGAGGAGACCGATGCCGTGGTCGTGGTGGTGTCCGACGAGACGGGCAGCATCGCCTACGCGCAGCGCGGCCAGCTCACCCGGGGCATCACCGTGGAGGAATTGCGGGCCTTCCTCACCTCCGTGCTGGTGCCGCGGCTGCCGGCGCGCGGATTCGCCGCGTGGCTGGCCCGGCTCCGCGCCACGTTCCGGCCGCTCACCACCACCGAGTCTTGAAATGACCCTCGGCCCCTTTTTCCGGGAAAACCGGTGGCAGAAGCTCTTCTCGATCGGGATGGCCCTCATGATCTGGCTCACCGTCCGCTCCACCGAGGGGCTGCGGATTGCCAACGCCATGTCCGGTCCCTCGCGGGTCTTCGACACGGTACCGGTTGCCGTGCTGACCAGCGCCTCGAACCTGGGACGATACCGCGTCCTCCCGCGGACGGTGCGCGTCGAGCTTCGCGGAGATCCCATGGTGCTCGGGCGGCTCCCGGAGTCGGACCTTGAGGCCTACGTCAACCTGATGGATCTTCAAGCGACCCCCCAGATGATCGCGCTGCACATCAATCCGCCCCCCGGCACCCAACTGGTGTCCGTCGCCCCGGCCAAGGTGCTCGTGGACCGGCTGCCGGACGACAATCCCCCCGATTCTCCATGACCGCACACAAACGCATTTTTGGCACCGACGGCGTCCGGGGCCTCGCCAATGTCGAGCCGGTGACCGCGGAAACCGCGCTCAAACTCGGGCGTGCCGCGGCCCATGTGTTCAAGAACCTGCTCGGGACGGCGCGCAACCGGGTCCGGCACCGGATTGTGATCGGCAAGGACACGCGGCTTTCCGGGTACATGCTGGAGAACGCCTTGTCCTCCGGGGTGCTGTCCATGGGGGTGGACGTCATCTTCATCGGCCCCCTGCCCACGCCGGGCGTCGCCTATGTCACCCGGTCGCTGCGGGCCGATGCGGGCATCGTGATCACGGCATCGCACAACCCTTACGACGACAACGGCATCAAGTTCTTCCGTCACGACGGCTTCAAGCTCGACGATCAGATCGAGGCCCAGATCGAGCACCTGGTGTTCAGCGGGGAGATCGAGATGGTGCGTCCGACGGCGAGCCAGATCGGCAAGGCGTTCCGGGTGGACGACGCCCTGGGCCGCTACGTGGAGCACGCCAAGGCGTCGTTCCCGCGGCGGCTCTCGCTGGAGGGCATGCGCATCGTGGTGGATTGCGGCCATGGCGCCGCCTACAAGTCCACGCCTGAGGTGCTCCAGGAACTCGGGGCCGAACTGATGGTCTTCGGCAATCAACCGAACGGCACCAACATCAACCACGAGTGCGGCTCCATGAACCCGGGGCTGCTGTGCGCCAAGGTTCGCGAATACCGCGCCGACCTCGGCATCGCCCACGATGGGGATGCCGACCGGGTGCTGCTCTGTGACGAGGCCGGCCGGCTGATTGACGGCGACGACATCCTGGCGATCACCGGACTGGCGATGCTGGAGGCGGGGACGCTGGCAAAGAAGACGGTGGTGACCACGGTGATGAGCAATGCCGGTCTGGCGGCCACGCTTCGGGCGGCCGGCGGGGAGGTGGTCGCCACCCAGGTCGGAGACAAGCACGTCATTGACCTCATGCTGGCGGAGGGATTCAACCTCGGCGGTGAGCAGAGCGGTCACCTGATCTTCCGCGAGCACAGCACGACGGGCGACGGACTGGTCGCCGCCCTGCAGATCCTCAGTGCCATGAAAACGGGGGCGAAACGGCTTTCGGAACTGGTCCGTTGCTGGAGCCGCTATCCCCAGCTCACGGTGAACCTCCGGGTGCCGTCCAAGGATCGTCCGCTCGAGGACATCGGGGAGCTTGCCGAACGAATGCAGGCGGCCCGGGAAGCCCTCGAACCGCTGGGGGGGCGGGTGCTGCTGCGCTACTCCGGGACGGAATCCAAGGTGCGACTGCTGGTCGAGGGTCCGGACTCCGGGGTGATGGACCGATGGTCACGGGAGATCTGCGCCCTGCTTCGCAAGCATGTGAAGGCGGAGGGCTGAAGGTGGCCGCCTGGAGGCTGGAGGGGTTTGCCTGGATCAGTTGGTGGTGATCCGGACGCCGAGGCGGTCGAGCGTGGATCCCTCATCGCGGAACAGCACGCTCATCGCCCGGAAGTAATCGGCCACGGCGCGCACCTCATCGCGGCTGGCGGTGGTGAGGTCGCGTTGGAGACGCAGCACCTCGAAGGTGGTGCTCTTGCCGTTCTCCAGCTTCTTCTGTTCGGCATCGAGTGCCGCCTCGGCATAGATGCGGGCCTGCCGGGTGGCACCCACCCGTTCGTAGGAGGTCTGGGCCGCCAGAATTTCATTGTCGAGCGCCACCATGATGGACTGTTCCAGCTGCTTGTATTGGAGGATCAGGCGCTCGCGCTCGACCTTGGCCGCCCGGTAACTGCTCCTCGCGGAGCGGTTGCCGAGGGGGAAGTTCAATACCGCGCCGATGCCGTAGTTCTTGTACTCGACGTTGGCGATGTCGTTGAGGCTTTGGCCCACGATCCCATCGCGGCGGTAGTAATTGGTCCCGCCAACCTGGTTCTGCGCCTGGACGCCGAAACTGCTGGTCAGGTCGAGCGTCGGAAACAACTGGTTGCGCCGGAACCGCAGCGTGACGTTCTGCTTCTCCAGTTCGACCTGGAGCTGGACAACATCCGGCCGGAGCGTCAGTCCCCGCGACCAACTCTCCTGCCGGTTGAAGGGATATGGATGGGGGCGAAACGAATCCGACGGCTGGAACGTGGTCTCCACGATCTCGGAATAGTCCGAGGTCATCAGCCGCTTGAGGGTGTTCTGCGCCACATTGAACACCTGCTGGGCGCTGATGAGGTCGGCGCGGCTCTGGGCGACCTGGGCCTCGGCCTGTTTCTCTTCCAGGGGGGCGAGGGCCCCCACCTCCACCCGCTTGCGGTTCTCCATGAGCAGCCGCTCCGCGAGTTCCACGGCCTGCCGCTGCACCTCGATGCCCTTCACCGCCGCCGCCAGGTCATAATAGGCCAGCTGAACGTCGGCGGCCGTGGTGATCAACTGCGCCCGGATGCTCTGCTCCTCCTGCAGGATCGTCTTCTTGTTGAGCGCAATCGCCCAGCGTGCGCTGTCAATCCAGAAGTCCCGCAGCAGGGGCTGGGAGACCTGGATGCCGGCGCTGGCCGGGGCAAACGCCTGATACTGCTCGTTGAAGAAGCTGCGCTGGGAAAGCAGGTTGCCGAAAAGCCGGTAGTCGGCACCGGTCGGCAGCAGCCCGCTCAGGCCGAGGCTGCCGTTCTGTGACCAGCTGACGTTGCCCGGGATCGGGACCTGGCCCACGCCCAACTGCGCGGGCTGCTGGGAACGGTTGGCCCCGTAGCTGAACGAAAAATTCGGATCGTAGGCCCCGTAGCTTCCCATCAGGTTCAGCTCCGCCAGCTCCGGAGAGTAGCGGATGATCTGGATCTCCAGGTTGTCCTGAAACGCGCGCTGAAGGCATTCCTCAAGCGAAATGGACTGAACGGAATTCGGTGCTCCAAGGGCCGCGGTGCCCAGGGCGAGTGACACGAGACCCAACGACGTGGGGAATTTCATTTTCATCAGAGGGTGAGCCGATTGACGAAACCGGTCAAAACCGGAGTTCGTTGGCGAGCAAAGGACCCGCGTCCGGCGACTTCGGTTTCACCGGAACAACCCCCTCCACGGTCAGGCGGAACCATCGAGCGCCCGGATGCAGTCCAGGGCGGCGGCGAGGGCGTCCTCGTGGAACCCATGGCGAAAGTAACTGCCGGCGAACAGCACCGCCGGCCCGGGCTTGCGCCGATTGAGCCCTGGCAGGGCCTCCTGGGCCCGAACGGCCTCAAGACTGAACAGGGGATGCTCGTAGGGGATCTCCCGGAGGATGCGATCCGGCGCCACCGCGTGGCCACCGTTGATGGACACGAAATACTGGGTGGGTCCGGCCAGTCCCTGCAACCGGTTCATCCAGTACACGGTCTGGGCGCGCACCGCGCCACCGGCCGCCGATTCCACCCGGTGATTCCAGGACGACCAGGCCAGACGGCGGCGCGGCATGACGCCGGGATCGGTGTGCACCGTCGCGAGGTTGGGCTGGTACCGGAACGCTCCGAGCACCCGGCGTTCCTCCGGTTCGGCATCGTCCAGCAACGCAAGCGACTGATCCGCATGGCAGGCAAGAATGACCCGATCGAAGGTCTCGTTCCGGCCGTCGGCCGTGGTCACCACCGCCCCTCCGCCAGCGAGCCGCTTCACGGAGCGCACGGGGGTTTCCAGATGCACCCTGGCCCGGAGCCGCGCCCGCAGGCGCCGGACATATTCCCGAGCCCCGCCGTCCACGGTCCACCACGGATGCTGCGTGTGAAGACCGAGGAATCCATGATTATGGAAGAATCGCAGCAATGCGACGGCGGGAAACTCGAGCATGCGGTCGGCGGGCGTGCTCCAGACCGCACTGGCCATGGGGACGAGATACCAGTCCAGAAGGTCCCGCCCGTAGCCCTGACGTCGGACATACTCCCCGAGCGGCACCGCTGCCCATTGGGGATCCCCGAGGGCGGCGACGGCATCGCGGTTGAAGCGATGGATCGCCTGCAGCAGCCGCCAAAACCGGGGGCGCACCAGATTCCGGCGCTGGGCGAAGAGGTGGTTCCATCCGGAGCCGCAAAACTCCAGCCCTGCCGGCAGGTGCTGGACGCTGAAGGACATCGAGGTGGGCTTGACCGGCACGCCCAGGTCGTCGAACAGCCGGCACAGGTTCGGATAGGTGACCCGGTTGAAGACCATGAACCCGGTGTCGAATGCCACCGATGTCCCGCCGGCAGTCACCTCCACCGTGTTGGAGTGTCCACCGGCGTAGTCCGCCTGCTCAAACAGTGTGAGGTCGTGCCGCCCGTTGAGAAACCAGGCACAGCCGAGTCCGGCGATGCCGGTGCCGACAATGGCGACCCGGGGCGGGCTGCAGGCTGCAGGGGAACCGGCCACGGGGGGAGAGGGCGGGCCGGATGGAATCGGGATCGCGCCGGCCCGGACGGTCGCCTCAGGCGCCGCGGCGGGAATCGGGCAGCTGCTTGGTCCGGTCGTAGGCCTCGCCAGGAACGGCCCGCAGGTCCCAGATCAGTCCGGTCCACGACATCACCTTCAGGAGGTAGTAGGTGATGTCAATTTCCCACCAATAGAATCCCTGCCGCACGCAGCCCTTGTAGCGATGGTGGTTGTTGTGCCAGCCCTCGCCCAGCGTGATCAGGGACAGCAGGAAGCTGTTGCGGCTGTCATCCCCGGTCTCGTACCGCTTGCGACCCCAGACATGCGCCATGGAATTGATGCACGCCGTGCCATGGAACAGCGCCGTGGTGCTGATGAAGAAGCCCCAGACGAGCATCTGGAACCCGGTCGTCCCGAGCTGCGGGAAAAAGCGCCAGAGCACATGGCCGAAGAGGAACAGCGCCACGGCGAACAAGGCCGGGATCAGCACATCGAACCGGTTCAGGAACACCAGCTCGGGATAGCGGGCGAGATCCTTCACGCGCCGGTAGTCCGTGGGAAAATTTTTCGAACTGGTGATCCAGCCGATGTGCGACCACAAGAATCCATGCTGCCTCGGGGAGTGCTTGTCGGCCTCTTCGTCGGAATGGGCGTGGTGATGGCGGTGGGTGTAGGCCCACCAGAGGGCTCCCCGCTGGACGCAGGTGCCCGCCCAGACGGCCAGCACCCATTGCCACGCCCGGGAGGTGGAAAAGGTGCGATGGGAAAAGTACCGGTGCAGGAAGCCCGTGACCGCAAACATGCGGGCAAAGTACAGGAACACCGCGAAACCGACCGCGAACCAGCTCCATCCCGTCCAGATCGCCCCCAAACACCCGAGGTGCATGAAGGCGAAGGGAATGCAGCGCACCCACTCAATACGGTCGGGACGCGCCTTGAGCACTGCCGGGTCTTCAGCCCGGAAATCGGCGTCAAACCAATTGATGAGAACGGCGAGGAATCGCGGCAGAGATCTGGACGTCGCAGCGGCGGTGTCGGACATGGCAGGCAAGGCAATAAACGGGCCCCGGGATGAGGAATCCGACGCGGATCCCGCCATACCTATGGGCGCGCCGAGTGTGGCACCCCGGCTGGCGAACTCCAGTCCGGGTTATCAAAAAGTTGACGTGTTGGCTCGGCGGGGCCCCACCGAGGTCACCGGGTCGTGGGACTCCAACTCCCATCCCGGTGGTGGGGCAACTCCCATCCCGGTGGTGGGGCAACTCCCATCCCGGTGGTGGGGCAACTCCCATCCCGGTGGTGGGGCAACTCCCATCCCGGTGGTGGGGCAACTCCCATCCCGGTGGTGGGGCGACGCTCCGCGGAGCCGTCGGCGCGTGGAGTCTCCACAAGCCCGGCTTGCAGTTGCACGGACGGCTCGGCAGGAGCCTTGCCCCACCGAGGTCACCGGGTCGTGGGGCTCCAACTCCCATCCCGGTGGTGGGGCGACGCTCCGCGGAGCCGTCGGCGCGTGGAGGCTCCACAAGCCCGGCTTGAAGTTACACGGACGGCTCGGCAGGAGCCTTGCCCCACCGGTGTCACCGGGTCGTGGGGCTCCAACTCCCATCCCGGTGGTGGGGCGACGCTCCGCGGAGCCGTCAGCGCGTGGAGTCTCCACAGGCCCGGCTTGCAGTTGCACGGACGGCTCGGCAGGAGCCTTGCCCCACCAGGTTTGAGCTTCACCTGCGACCAAGATTACCGGGCGCTGCCCGACCCCGGTGGGGGTGAAGGTCCTCCTGAGCCGTCAGCGCGTGAAGGCTCCACAGGCCCGGCTTGCAGTTGCACGGACGGCTCGGCAGGAGCCTTGCCCCACCGAGGTCACCGGGTCGTGGGGCTCCAGCTCCCATCCCGGTGGTGGGGCAACGCTCCGCGGAGCCGTCGGCGCGTGGAGTCTCCACAAGCCCGGCTTGCAGTTGCACGGACGGCTCGGCAGGAGCCTTGCCCCACCGAGGTCACCGGGTTGCCCCACCGAGGTCACCGGGTCAGCGCGTGGAGTCTCCACAAGCCCCGCTTGCAGTTGCACGGACGGCCCGGCAGGAGAGCATTGATCGTGCGCCGCCGCACTCGCCAGATGCGCGCAGATCGGGAAACATCCGGCCAACCGAAAGGCGCTCCGGTTGCCTCCGCAAGGCACGGACGCCCCGGTCGCTGATGACTGAAATCCTTCACTTCGACTCGGCCCACGCCGCCCGGGCGCTGTTTGCCAACGACGACCGCAACCTGCGAATCCTCGAGACCGAGCTGGCCGTGAAGGCGTCCACCCGTGACGGCTGGATCCGCCTGGAGGGGGAGCCCGCCGGTGTGGACCAGGCCCGCCGCCTCTTTCTGGTCCTCCAGCGCCAGCAACAGTCCGGGGGCGGTGCCCGGCCACGGGAATTCACCGACGCCCTCAACGTGGTGAAGCATGGCGGGGTTGCGGCCTTGGAGCAATTGTTCGAAACGCGCGTGCAAACCTCGTCCAAGAAGGCCGCGGTGACGCCAAAAACGGTGGGACAACAGCGCTATGTCCAGGCCATCCGCGAGCATGACCTGACCTTCGGGATCGGGCCCGCCGGGACCGGCAAGACCTATCTCGCCATGGCCATGGCCGTCGCTTCACTCAAGGAGGGACAGGTCAGCCGGATCATCCTCACCCGCCCGGCCGTGGAAGCGGGCGAAGCCCTCGGCTTTCTGCCCGGAGACCTTTACCAAAAACTCGATCCGTACCTCCGCCCCCTCTACGACGCCCTCCACGACATGCTCCCGGCCGATGACATCCAAAAGCACATGGAACGGGGCGTGATCGAAATCGCCCCGCTGGCCTACATGCGCGGACGCACCCTCAACCAGTCGTTCATCGTCCTCGACGAGGCGCAGAACACGACAACCGAGCAGATGCTGATGTTCCTCACGCGCCTGGGCTTCGGATCGAAAGTGGTGGTCACGGGCGATCCGACCCAGATTGACCTGCCCTCAAGCCGCCGGTCAGGACTTCTGGAGGCCCAACTGGCCCTCCCCCAGGTCGAGGGGGTGGCCCTCATCCGGTTCGAGAAGCGCGATGTCGTCCGGCACCCGCTCGTCCAGCGAATCGTCAATGCCTACGAACAGCACCGCGCGGCGGCGGCTCCGCCGAGCCCGTCCGCGCCACCCTCCGGCCCAGCCACGTGACGCCGTGAGGCCGCCTCCGCCCACCCTCCGGATCCATGACGCCCAACGGCGGCGTCCCCTGCCCCAAGCGGCGATCCACCGGGTCGCCCGTGCCGTGCTGGAGGGCCAGGGACTCGACGCCGACATCACCGTCCACTTCATTTCTCCCCGCCGCTCCGCCGAGCTCAACCGCCGCCATCTCGGCCATACCGGTGCGACGGACATCCTCACCTTTGACCTGGGCAGCACCCCCACCCGCCTGTCGGGAGAGCTGTTCATCTGCGTCGAGGAAGCGGTCCGGCAGGCACCGGAGTTCGGCACCCAATGGCGCCAGGAACTGCTCCGCTACCTGATTCACGGGTTGCTCCACCTCCAGGGTTTTGATGACCGGGAGCCGGCCGACCGTCGCCGAATGAAACGTCGCGAGGACGCATTGGTCCGCCGCTGGGTGACCGGCAGCACTCCGGGCGGACGCGTCCGGGCCCGGCCATGACTCCAGAGTCCGACGAGGGATTCATCCTGCGGGTTCACGCGCTGACCGAGACGAGCCTTGTCGTTCGCTGGCTCACGGCGGACCACGGACGTCTGGCCACGGTGGCCCGCGGGGCCCGGCAGGCCCGGTCCCCCTTTCACGGGCGGCTCGACCTGTTTTTCTCGGCACGGATTTCGTTCCAGCGCAGCCGGCGGTCCGATCTCCACACCTTGCGCGAAGTTTCCGTCACAACCACCCATCCCGGAGTCCGGGCGGACTATCCGCGCCTGGCCCAGGCCTCCTATGCGGTGGCCCTCGTGGAACGGGTCAGCGAGCCAGAAACCCCGGTGCCCGAATTGCACCGCCTTTTGGGAGAATTCCTGGCCCATCTGGACGCCCGGCCGGCCCTCGCGCGAAACGTGCATGCCCTCGAGGTCCGCATGCTGGCCGCCGGCGGCCTCGATCCGGTCGAGTTGGCGCGGGATGCCGATGACGGGGTTCGCCGGTTGATGCACGCGCTCCGCGACCTCGACTGGGCGGATCTGGGCGGGCTGGAGGCGGCCCCCCCCGCGATCCGCGTCGTCAACCGGTGCCTCCAGGCGCAGATCGAATCCTCCTGGGGCCGGATCCCTCGCGGACGGGACGACGCCCTCCGGCGACCGGGATCCGCCCCACCCGGGCCCTGAACTCCTCCCGACCCCGGAGGCGGCAACTTCGCGATCAACGCAGGAACGCTTCGTGCAGGCCGCCGTCCACGGTGATGACCTGTCCGGTGGTCTTGCTCAACCGGTCGCCAACGAGGAGAAAGTACGCTTCGGCCTGGTCGGCCGGCGTGATGGGCGACCGGGTCAGCGTGCGATCCGCATAGAACTGGGCCAGCTTTTGAACGAGGGCATCGGTGGACTCGTCCTCGGTGTAGGCGATGCGGTATTTCGCGAGCGACCCAATGACCCGGTCGCGGGGGAACATGGCGGATCCCTGCACCACGGTCGCCGGAGCCACTCCGTTGACGCGCACCAACGGGCTCAGCTCCATGGCCATCTCCCGCACCAGGTGGTTCGCGGCGGCCTTGGAGCAGTCGTAGGCCACACTGCCGCGCTTGGCCACGACGGCGTTCGCACTGGTGGTCAGCACCAGGCTGCCCCGCAGCCCCTGATCCCTCCAGGTGCGCGCCGCCTCGTCGCCGACCAGGTAACTGCCGGTGACATTGACCTGGAAGGTGAAGCCCCACTTGTCGTCGGGGATGTGTCCGGTGGTGTCGCTGGGCCAGAACACACCGGCCGTCACGCAGATCGAGTCAAAGCCGCCATAGGCCAGGGCCACCTGATCCAGCATGGATCGGATGCTCGCCCGGTTCGTGATGTCGCAGGCGAGGCCGATCGCCGGCCCGCAATTCGAGATGCCCGTCCCGGCCACGCCAATCCCCTGGCCCAGACGGTCCGTGATCTCCTTTGCCGTTGCCTGGGCCGACTCCGCCTTCAAGTCCACGCACACGATCTGGGCGCCCTCCCGGCTGATCCGGAGGGCGGTCTCCCGCCCAATGCCCGAGCCGGCGCCCACCACCACCACCACCTGGCGCGCCAGTTCCTTTTCGGGCGGCATCCGCCGCAGCTTGGCCTCCTCCAGAAGCCAGTATTCGATGTCGAAGGCCTCCTGCTGCGGCAGCGCGATGTACCGGTCCACCGCCTCCGCGCCTCGCATCACCTCCACCGCGCAGTTGTAGAACTCCGCCGTCACCCGCGATTCCGACTTGTCCTTGCCCCAGGCAATCATCCCCAGGCCCGGGATCAGGACCACGGTCGGGTTGGGATCCCGCATTGCCGGAGAATCCGGGTGCCGGCAGCGTTCGTAGTACGCCGCGTAGTCCTTGCGGTATTGCCCGATCCCCGCCGCGAGCCGCTCCCGCAGCACCCCGGCATCCTCCGTCTGGGGATTCCAATCCACGTACAGCGGCTTGATCTTGGTGCGCAGAAAGTGGTCCGGACAACTCGTCCCCAGCGCGGCGAGGCGGGGCGCGTCCTGCGAATTGACGAACCGCAGGATCCGGTCGTCGTCCTGCACGGTGCCGATGAAGCGCCGCTGCTGGCTCACCTGGCCTCGCAGCCACGGCAGAATGCCGGCCAGCACGGTGTGCCGATCCTCCAACGGCAGGGTCTGGTATCGGGCACCGCCAAAAGCCGTGGCATCGCCGCCTTTGGCGGCATACTTCGACTCGATGTAAGCCGCCGCTTTTTCAATGCAGGCCAGCGTGTGCAGGTAGCACTCGCGGTCGTCATCCGCCCACGAAATGAACCCGTGCTGCGCCATCATGATGGCCCTGACCCCGGGTTGCCGCCGGCAGATTTCCTGCATGGCCAGCCCCAGTTCAAACCCGGGGCGCATCCAGGGCACCCACGCCATCTCCCCGCCGAAAATCTCCTGCGTGAGCGCCTCGCTGCGCTCGCAGGCCGCAATCGCGATGATCGCGTTGGGATGCATGTGATCCACGAAGCGGGCCGGGATGAAGCTGTGGAGCGGGGTGTCAATCGAACTGGCGCGGGGATTCAGGTTGAAGGTGGCATGCTGATAGGCCGCCACCATGTCGTCCTCGGCCGGCGACTTGAGCCCCTTGTCCTTCCGCGCCGCATAGGTCTCTTGCAATCCGAGCAGCCTGGCCTGATGGAGCGACGAAAAGTTCTCGCGAGTGCTGGTGCGCAGATCCCCGCCGGACCCCTTCACCCAAAGCACCTCCACGGGTTCGCCGGTGAGGGGATCCTTCTCGACCACCTTGGACGACGTATTGCCGCCGCCGGTGTTGGTGATGCGCTGGTCGGCTCCCAGACGGTTGGACCGGTACACCAGGCGGTCCACACCCGCCAGCGCCGACGCCTCGGCGTCATCCCAGAGATTGTGGACGTGAAGAAACCGGGGGGGCTTGGAGGAATCGGACATCATCAATTGGACCGGCGGCACCGTGAACCGGGACACCGGAGCGGGGAAATTCCCATCGTCGCCGCCGGCAGGGCAACGGGATTTTTGTCAGGATCCGGCGCGGGGGGTCCTCACGAGCCGTCCGCGGAACCACGACCCGGGCCTGTGGGGACTTCACTTGCGCACGGCTCGCCAGAGGCTCGCCCCACCCGAAGCGGCTCCGGCACCGCCCCGCCCAGTGGGTGAGAAGGTGGGGCGAGGGGCCTCACGAGCCGTCCGCGGAACCACGACCCGGGCCTGTGGGGACTCCACTTGCGCACGGCTCGCCAGAGGCTCGCCCCACCCGAAGTGACTCCGGCATCGCCCCGGCCAGTGGGTGAGAAGGTGGGTACGAGGGTCCTCCCGGGCCGTTCGCCAAATGCTCCCCTGAAACGTCAGCCCTTCAGCCCGCGGGGATCAGGATGAGCGAGATCTTCTGCGCCGTCAGCGGGATGACCAGCCGGCCGTTCTCCTGGACCACGCCTTCGTGGATCTCCTCCTTTGCGGCACCCTTGAAAACGAAGGTGTACCGATCCCCGTTCTTGCTCCACGTGCCCTCGGCCGCAAGATTGTCCACCGACCCGGGCCCCAGGAGCTTGGAGACGATCGCGGCAAATTGCTGGGCCGGGGAGGGGCCGGCGGCTGCGGCAGGGGTGCCCGGAGCGGAGCCTCCCGGACGGAGCCCAAGCCCGTAACGCGCTGCCAAAGCCGGATCCATGCCGGCAGGCAACTGGGCGGCTCCACCAAACCCGCTCCCATCGTCCTCGGCCGGTGCCGCAGGCGCCTCGAGGGCCGGCGGCGGGATCCGCAAGACGAAGCGGTTGTCGGGGTACACCGTCATGGTCGCATTGCCCAGGAGCAGCCCCAGGGCAAAACGCAGGTTCTTGAGATCCGCCAGCGCCATGTTCGCGCGACGACGCCGGGCGTCGGTGTTGATCGCCCCCATGTCCGTGCGCCAGCGTCCGAGCAACCGCTCGTCGTCGTATTTCGGAGACTTTCCGGTCTCGAGAAACGCCTGCAAGTCGCCCAGGTCCACCCGGCCCAGCACGTCGAGGATCTCGGCATCGTTCATGAAGCCCTGGGTGCGGGGATGGTTGACCATGGCCGTGAAGCCCGCCTGATCCTGAAGCAATTGCAGGAACTCCGTGTCGGTGAACACCTCGGCGACGTCCGGACGCTCAAACAGCGCAAGGAAGGGCGGATAATCCACCAACCGGTTGGTGAGGGCCGGGTTGGCGTAGATCAGGCCGAACAGGTCGGACACCGTGTTGAACCGCGCGGGCGTGCGGTCCAGGGCGGCAAAGGTTTTGTCCCAGCCCGTGGAGGCCATGCCGCTTCGCAGCGAGTTGACCACGCCGATCGGCGAGGGCTCGGCGTCGCCCGACGTCTGGGTGGTGAAATAACCCCGTGAATAGACCGGCTTGCCCACGGCCAGAAACAGGCAGACCCCGGTCAGCATGCCCACAAACAACCCGATCGCCTTGTTCATCCGCTCGAAGGCCTGACGCGTCGGCTCGTCCTCGTTGTACTTGAAGTGCAGCTCCACCGGCCTTTGGGCGGCGAAACTCGCACCAATGCTCCCCAGCCAGATCACGGCAAAGGCGATCAACGCCGGCACCACCAGCAGCCACGTGTAGCCGATCGTGAAGACCTTGGGCAGGACCGGGGCGATCCATCCTCCGAGCGTGGGCGCCAGCGCCAGTCCCAGAAGCGCGCCCACAAAGGCCACGGCGGCCCGGATGCCGCCGAGCTGCATCCCCAGGGCGGCAAGTCCCCCGACCAACACGATCGCCAACAACCACGTGATCATGGCCGGAAACGTAGGCGGGAACCCCGGTGGGTGCACGCCCAAAAATTCCCGTTGTGAACGTCCGGGAACCCCAAGGGGGTGACGCCCCGGAGACCGCAGCGGGGTCCGTTCCTTGACTTGCCGGACCCGCTCCCTAGCCTGCCGGCCCATGCAAGGCCGGTTCATCAGTGGCATCCTCCTGGCGACCGCGCTCGTCACCTTTTCCTTCACCTGTCCGGCGCCGGTGATCTTCCGGCCGGGCGAAGGGTGGACGTACGAGCCGGTCGGCGGCGGGAGCGGCAAGTGGCAGCGCAAACGCGCCAAGGACCAGCTGCAGGTCGCCCAGGAGGCCTTCGACCGCGGGAACTACCGCCTCGCCACCAAGGCCGCCAGCCGGGTGGTGTCCGTCTGGCCCCTGTCGGACTACGCGGGTCCCGCGCAGTACCTGGTGGGCCGATGCTACGAGGACCGCGGAATGGATGAGCGCGCGTTCAAGGCCTACCAGATTGCGCTCACAAAGTACCCCAAGGTGGCGAACTACGACGAAATCCTGGGCCGCCAGTACGCCATCGCCACGCGATTCCTCGACGGACAGCGGTTCAAGCTCTTCGGCTACATCCCGCTGTTCCGCAGCATGGAGAAAACGGCCAAGATGATGCAGGAGATCGTGGGGAATGGCCCCTACAACTCCACGGGCCCCAAGGCCCAGCTCGACACCGGGACCGCGTTCGAAAAGCAGAAAAAATACACGATGGCCGTCCAGGCCTACGAAAAGGCGGCCAACCGCTACTTTGACCGCCCTCCGGTGGCCTCCGACGCCATCTTCCGCGCGGCCACGGCCTGGGAGAAACAGGCGCTGACCGCGGAGTACGACCAATCCAAGGCCGGCTCGGCGATCGCCCTGATGCAGGATTTCATCGAGCTCTATCCGCAGGATCCGCGGGTTCCCGAGGCTCGCGACATCATCGCCACCCTCCGCGTTGAGCAGGCGCGCGGCGCGTTCGAAACCGGCCGTTTCTACGAACGGTACCGCCGGTGGCAGGCGGCGCTCGTGTACTACAATGAATCCCTGCAGCGGGACGCCAATTCCCCCTACGCCGAGGAATCCCGACGCCGCATCGAACTGCTCCGTCCGCTGGCCGAAACACAGGTGCAGCGCATCGCGGACTACGAACTGCGGGTCCGCCAGCGCGCCACCGCCCGGGCCACCAATGCCCCGGCGGTCATCCCGGCAACCGGCGCTCCGACCAACGCGCCCGCGGCCACGCCGTAAACCCGCTCCGCAACGCCGGACGCGTCCGCCGCATGCCGCCGCCCCCCACAATGCCGCCGCCGTCCCGGAGGCCCGTCCGTGCCCGGGTGCTCCTGCTCCTGGCCGCCGTCATGCTGATGCCCGGCTGCGCCTACCGGCTCGGCCCCACCAACGAACAGGTGGCCGGAGCCCAGACGCTCACGGTCGAACCCTTCCCCAATGACACGCTGCAACCCGGCCTGACGGACATCGTCAACAGCGCCGTCCGCCGCCAGGTCCAGCGGGATGGCACCTTCCGGCTGGACACCCGCGGGTCCGCGGACGTGGTGGTAAGCGGGCGCATCATCCGCTACGGGCGCCTGCCGCTCGGGTCCCGCCGGGACGACGTCATCACGCCCCAGGACTACGATGTGAGCATCACCGCGCGGGTGGTGGCCACCCGCGGGGGCCAGGTGATCTACGAAGGCGATGTCACCGGGCGCGCCCTCGTCGCCTCCACGGTGAACCTCAACGTGTCGGAACGTGAGAACATCCCGGTCGCCGCAGAGAACCTCGCCCGGATTCTCATCAGCGAAATTGCCAACGGGCGCTGGTAACCCGGGAACGGCATCATGGACCACGTTCACAAGCTCACCCCTACCCGGCTGCTCACCCTGATGGCAGCGTTGGGATCATTGCTCTCCCTGCCGGCCGCCGACTGGCCCCAGTGGCGCGGGCCGCACCGCGACGGTCACTCAGCAGAGCGTCTTCCCGCGGACCGTGACCCGCTCCAGGGTCTCCAGGAACCGCTCTGGCGCCGGTCCGTGGGCCGCGGATACGCCTCGCCGGTGGTGTCGTCCGGCACCCTGGTGTGGCTGGACGCGGTGCAAGACCAGGAGACGGCGCATGCTGCGGACGTCGCAACCGGCACGCCCCGGTGGTCGGTGACGGTGGGTCCGGTGTTCTCCGATGAATTTGAACCCGGCCCGCGTTGCACCCCGGTCGTGGACGGCGACCGGGTGTACGTCCAGACCGCGCTGGGTGAGTTCCAATGCCTGGATCTGCGGGATGGTTCCCTGCGCTGGCGGTTCCACTTCGGCGACTATGGCATGCGCTGGGTTGCGGATCGCGCGTCGAACATTGGCGCCGCGAGCCGGCGCGGGAACACCGGATCCCCGGTCGTGGACGGCGAGCGCATCCTGGTGCAGGTCGGCAGCACGAACGGCGCCTGCCTGGTGGCCTTCGACAAGCACACCGGCCGGGAATTGTGGAAATCGCAAAACGACCTCGCGTCGTTCGCATCGCCGGTGGTGGGCGCGCCGGGCGGCCGCCGGCAGTGCGTGACGGTCACGTGCGAAGGCCTGATGGGTGTGGCGCCCGAGGACGGTGCCCTGCTGTGGCGTCTGCCGTTCAAGACCGGCGCCAATCGGAACGTCCTGACCCCAATCCTCCTCGACGACACCGTCTATTATGCCAGCCACACCACGGGCCTGCGCGCCACACGGATTCTTCCGGACGGCGCGACGCTCCACGCAGGCGACGTCTGGCTGAATCGCGACGCGCGCATCAATCTCTCCTCCCCGGTCGCCGTGGGCGGCCATTTGTACGGACTGGGGGCCTCCAAGGACTATATTTGCGTGGTCCGCGAGTCCGGCCGCATTGCGTGGTCGCAGCCTGGATTCGGCGACGCCGCCTCGACGATCGCCCTCGCGGACGGCCACCTGCTGGTGCTCACGGACCTGGGGGAACTGCTGGTGCTCCGGGCCAGTCCGGATCGCTACGAGGAACGGTCGCGCCGCCAGGTGTGCGGGAAGACGTTCAGCCATCCGGCCGTCGCCAACGGACTGCTGATCGTCCGCGATCCCCGCGAACTGGTCGCCTGGCGGCTGTAGCCGCGCAGCGGCCGGATACCGCCCCGGCGTCACTCCTGCGACTCACGTTCCAGCCACTCCAGGCGGCCGGATGCCGTTTCCCAGGCGGTCGTCTTGGAGCCGATCTCCGCAGCGATTTGACGCAACTCCGTGTTCACCGCCACGGCGCGTCCCGGTGCCGCGTAGGTCTCCGGCAGTTGCAATTCGCCCGCCAGTGCCGCCTGGCGCTCCTCCAGTCGGGCGATGTCGGCCTCAATGCCCGCCACCAACCGCCGTTGCGCCGCCAGTTGACGACGCGTCTCGGCCGCCTGTTCCCGCCGTTCCTTTTGCGATTTCTGAGACTCCCGGGACACCGCGGGTGCCGGTGGCGGTGCCGGTGCCGGTGCGCGCACCGCATCCGCCGGACGCGCATTGTGGAGTCCGGACGTCAGGGCGGCCCGGGCGCACACCGCCTTCGATTTCTCCAGGTAGTAGTCATAGCCGCCGGCGTAGGGGGTCAACCGGCCCGCGTTGACATGGACCACGCGGGTGGCCAGAGCCCGGATGAAATGCACGTCGTGGCTGATGAACACGAGCGTTCCGGTGAATTCCGAAAGCGCGGCGATCACGGCGTCAATGCTCCCCATATCCAGATGGGTGGTGGGCTCGTCCATCAGCAGGAAATTGGGCGGGTCCAGCAGCAGTTTCACCAGCGCCAGGCGGCTCTTCTCACCGCCGCTCAACACGCCGACGCGCTTTCGAACGTCGTCCTCACGGAACAGAAAGCACCCCAGCAACGCCCGCACCTCGGTCTCCCGGACCAGGCGCGGCGTGTCAAACACCTCCTCAAGCACGGTGCGGCTGGCATCGAGCATTTCACTACGGTACTGGGAGAAGTAGCCGATCTTCACGCGCAGCCCGATGTCCCGAGTCCCCGCCTGCGGCCGCAGCACGCCCGCCAGCAGCTTGATCAGGGTGGATTTCCCGGCGCCGTTGGGGCCGACCAGCACCGTGCGGTCCCCGCGCTCCGCCTGAAAATCCAGCCCGCGGTACACCACATGTTCGCCGTAGGCAAAGTGCACGCCCTTCAGGGTGATGACGCGCTGTCCGCTGGACTCCGGCTGGGGAAACGCGAAGTCCACCGTGCCCGCCGCCGCCTCCGGCGCCTCGACGCGGTCCATCCGGGCAATCTGCTTCAGTTTCGCCTGCGCCTGGCTGGCCTTGCTCGCCTTGGCGCGGAACCGGTCCGCAAACTCCTGCAGCCGCGCGATCTCCCGTTGCTGGTTCTTGAAGGCCGCCCGTTGCTGCTGCGCCCGCGCCTCCCGCTGTTCTAGGAAGGCGTCGAAGTTGCCGGAGTAGCTGTAGAGCCGTCCGCTCCGCAGCTCCAGAATGCCCGTGACCAACTGGTTGAGGAACTCGCGGTCATGCGAGATCAACACGATGCCCCCGGGGTAGTCCTTCAGGTACTCCTGAAACCAGAGCAGGGTCTCGAGATCCAGGTGGTTGGTCGGCTCGTCCAGCATCAGCAGGTCCGGCTCCTGCACCAGCAGACGCGCCAGGTGGGCCCGCATGACCCAGCCGCCGCTGAGCTCCCGGGCCGGACGGTCATGGTCGCTGTCGCGAAACGCGAGCCCCTTGAGGATGCGTTTGGCCTGCGCCACCTGGGCGCCGTCCACAGACCCGTAGCCGTCGTCCTCCAGGTGGCGCGTCGCCAGCTCCAGCACGGTCTGGGAACCCACCGGCGCATTCTCCTGCGGCAGAAATCCCACCGTGGTCCCACGCTGGGACGTGATGCGTCCCGTCGTCGGCTCCTCCTGGCCCAGGACCATCTTGAACAGCGTGGACTTCCCGGCGCCGTTCGGCCCCACCAGCCCGAGACGGTCGGTGCGGTTGAGCGTCAGCGTGACGTCCTCGAACAGGGTCCGCCCGCCGAAGGACTTGGACACTTCCGTGAGGGTGAACATGACGGATCAACCGGCCTGCAGCAGCGACAGGTGCTTCACGAAGTGCGCCTCGAGCAATTCGACATGCAGCGCCGCATTGGCCTCCAGCGTCTCGAGAATTCCCTCCTTGAACGGGCGTCCCCGCGAGTCACATCCGGCGGTCAGCACCGACCCGAAGGTCACGTGCAGTGTCTGACGCCCCGCGACGTCATCCAGCCAGGCCGCCTCCTCCGTCCCGCCACGGAACGGGGGAAGACCGGCCACCTGGGCCGGAGTGGTCGAGATGTGGTAACTGGCCCGGTCGGTCTCGAAGCGCCCCCGCGCATAGGCCGCGATCTCCCCAAACAACGGGGCGTTGGCGCGCGCCAGCACCCGGAGCGCTTCCAGGTAACTGGTGCCGGCGGTTTTCACATGCAGCCGCTCCCGACACACCCGTCCGATCACCGGATAGGCCGAGAACTTGTCGGAGCCGCTGTGAATGCTGATCTTGTAGGGGCCGGCAAATCGCGCGATGGCGGCGTGGACCTCAAGGTCGCGCTCGAACCGATCCAGATCGCCCCGGTAATCCACCCCCTTCTCAAAGTCACCGACGAACCGGGGCGCCAGGCTCACGAGATTGGGTACACCCCGGCGCTGCAATTCGAGGGCGAAGAACAGGTGCTCCAATGGCGAGGTCGGGGAATCGGTTTCGTCCACGGACACCTCCACCTCGCCGCGGCCGCCCGAGGCCGTCGCAATGGCCCGGCCGAGGACCTCAGCATGGGCGGTGGCCCGGCCGTACTTGACCATCGCCCGCAGGAGCGACTCCTCGTCAAACCGAAGGGGCGGCAGCCGGCTGCTTACCGTGAACACGCGATCCAGATAATAGTCGCGCCAGGAAAATCCCTCGTACAACCCGTCGGCCTCCTGCCGGGCCACCTCGGATTGCAACGACGCCTCCTCAAGGGTGTCGGCCGCATTGTTCACATGGGCGCTGGGGTCAATCGTGAAGAAGCAGAAGCCCGCCCCGGCCACCGAGACGACGTCCTCCGGGGTCTTCAAATGATCCCCGTCCGCACCCCACGGCTCCCCATGGCCCGCGGCCTTCAGGGCGTTGACGGCGGCCGCCATCACTTCAGCGGGCGTCCGCCGGGTGCGGGTCATCTCGCGAATGGACTGCTGGGCGAACACCGGTGCGAACTCCGGAAACCGCCGCGCGGCCGCCAGATGGCCGGGCGTGGCCAGGCCGAGCCGGTCTCCAAAGCCGAACGATTTCCTGAGTCCCAGTGGGACGGGTGCATTCACAGGCCGGAGATCATGCGAACCCCCTCACCGTGGGGGAACAAGAAAAGCATCCGCCACTGCGGTCGCCGTGCATCCCGGTGACGGGGGCACTGCGGGCGGACGCGCGTCCCCGCCCGACGCACGGGCACACCCCTTCTTCGAATTCCGCCGGAGCCTCGATATCCAGAGCCAACTCCCGCCAACGGCGCCTCGCGATTTCGAGGCGCCCGCAGGAACAGGGCCGGGATCTGGGCATCCCTTGGAAGGAAACGATCCCCCGCGTTGCTGCATTGCCATGACCGGCCGGAACCCGTAGGCAGAGTGCATGTCCGCCGCCTCCCGTTGCCGATTCGCCGCCGGGCTGTCCGGCCTGCTCCTGGCCGTGACGCCCGCCCCCACGGCCGGCGCCCAGACCCACTGGCCGCAGTTCCGCGGTGCGGACAGCCGCGGGATCGGCACCTCGGACCGGCTCCCGTTGGTATGGGGCGCCGACACCAACGTCGCCTGGCGCACGGAGATACCCGGCCGCGGCTGGTCCTCACCCATCGTCTGGGGCCACCGGGTGTTCCTGACCACCGCCGTCAGCGAGGGCGAACTGGAACCGCCCAGGAAGGGACTCTATTTCGGCGGCGACCGGGATCAGCCGACGAGCGCACGCCAGCGGTGGCTCACGCTGTGCGTTGACCGCGATTCCGGCAGGACGCTGTGGACGACGGAACTCCACGCGGCGCCACCGGCCACACCCATCCATGTCAAGAACAGCTACGCGTCGGAAACGCCGGCGACCGACGGGGAACGCCTCTATGTGCTCTTCGGCTCCCTCGGATTGTACTGTCTCGATTTCGAGGGAGGCATCGTCTGGTCCCGGAAGTTTGAGCCGCGCAAGATGCGCTACGGCTGGGGCACGTCCGCCTCGCCGGTGCTGCACGGCGATCGCGTCTACGTGGTGAACGACAACGAGGAGGCGTCCTTCCTCGCCGCCTTCGACAAGCGCACCGGCAACGAGCTCTGGCGCGTGGCGCGCGACGAGCCGAGCAATTTCGCCACGCCCTTCGTCTGGCAGCATCCGCAACGCACGGAACTCGTCGTGCCCGGCCGCAACCGGGTCCGGAGCTACGACCTCGAGGGCGGGCTGCTCTGGCACCTGAGGGGCCTGTCCACGATTGTCATCCCGACGCCGTTCGCCGCCGACGGACTGCTGTACCTTTGCGCCGGCTACGTCGGCGACAACCTCAAGCCCAACAAGCCGGTCTACGCCGTGCGGCCCGGCGGCGCGGGGGACCTGACGCTGCCGGACGACGCCCGCGAAAGCCGCCTCGTGGCGTGGATGGAGCCGAATGCGTCGCCCTACAATCCCTCGGCGCTGGCCGACGACGGACGGTTCTACGTGCTGTGGGATTTCGGCTTTCTGAATTGCCGCGACGCGAAAACCGGGCGTGAACTTTACGACAAGCAACGCTTGAAAGCCGACGGCACGGCCGCCTTCACCGCGTCGCCCTGGGCCTACCGCGGCCGCGTGTTCTGCCTGAGCGAGGACGGGGACACCTACGTGGTCACCGCCGGGGACACGTATCAGCTCGAACACGTGAATTCGCTCGACGCGATGTGCATGGCCACCCCCGCCATCGCGGGCGACCGCCTGTTCCTCCGCACCAGCGACCACCTCTACTGCCTGCGGGAATCCCGATAAGGTGCCCGCAACGCGTGTGCCCCACACGCGCTCGCCCGTTCGCAAATCCCGTTGTCTTCCCCGGTCGCCCCGGCACAGATTCAGGCTTCGACCGCTGCCGCAATGTCCACCGCCCGGGGAAGCCTTTGAACGCCGTGACACGGAATGATCTCCGCCTCGGACTCACGCTTGCGCTGGCCGGTGTGCTGAGCCTTGGCGGAACCGCCCAAACGCCTGCCGGGTCGGGAGCAGCCGGGGGGCCCCGTCTGGAAGAGTACCGCCAACACGCGTTGACCCGTGAAGGTGACGCCGCCCAGGGGGCGCGGCTCTTCGCCGACGAACCGAAGCTCGCCTGCGCAAAATGTCACTCGACCGACGGCGGGGCCTCCAGGGCCGGACCGGACCTGTTCGCGGCCGGCGATGCCTTCACGCGCCGTGACCTGATCGAGGCGGTGCTGCTGCCCTCGGCAAGCATCGCTCCGGGTTACGGCACGGTGACCCTCGAGACCCGGGAGGGCGCGTCGTTCCAGGGGGTCCTGAAGCAGGCGGACGACACCGCCGTGCAACTGATGGGTGGGGACGGAATCCTGGTGCGCATCGCCCGGGGCGACATCGAGCGGCAGGACGGCAGCCACGTGTCGCTGATGCCGGAAGGGTTGCATGAGGGTTTATCGCTCCAGGAGTTCACCGACCTCATCGAATACCTGACCACGCTGCGCCAGCCGGAGAACACGCAAGTCAGCAACCGCGGAATGCCGGCACGCATTCCCGGGATTGCCAGGCCCATCGGACTGGAGCCGTTCTTCGAAGGCTCCTTCACGGTGCCGCGAACCCGCGCCCAAAGCGGGCTCACGGCGTTCGTGCAGGTGCCCGGTGCTCCCGACACCTTCCTGGTCCTGCACCAGACCGGGCTGATCTGGCTCGCCCGGAAGACCGCGGCCGGCGAGCAGCGATCTGTCTTCAGTGACCTCACCGGGCAAGTCTTCTACGAACGCGGGCCCAACGGCCTGCTGGGTGTCGCCTTCCATCCGAAGTTCCGGGAGAACCGGAGGTATTACCTCCAGCACCAGGTCTTTGAGGAGGGGACGGTCGCGACCGTTGTTGTGGAGAGGGAATTTTCCGGGGACTTCCTGGGCGACTCCGGCAGGCCGCCGCGCCGCCTCATCAAGATCCACAGCGTCGCCGAGGACCACAGCGGCGGCTGGCTGGAGTTCGGCCCCGACGGCTTCCTCTATTTCGCGATGGGCGACACCGGTCCGCACCACGATCCCAACGGCCACGCCCAGGACCTGAGCCTGCTCCTCGGCAAGATGCTGCGCCTCGACGTGGACCATCGGGATCCCGGACTCGAGTACGCCGTCCCCGCCGACAACCCGTTCATCGGCCGGCCGGAGGTCCGTCCGGAAATCTGGGCCTACGGACTGCGCAATCCCTGGCGCTTCAGCTTCGACCGCCTGACCGGCGACCTCTGGCTCGCGGATGTCGGACAGGACCGGGCCGAGGAGGTGGCCCTGATCCGGCGTGGCGAGAATCACGGCTGGAACGTTTTTGAGGGGTTCGAACCGTTCTCCAACCAGCATCGCGTCGCCGGACGGACCTTCACGCCGCCCGTGTTCGCCTACCGCCGAAAATTCGGCAACTCGGTCACCGGTGGTTACGTGTATCGCGGTGACCCCCAGTCCTCATTTGATGGCGTCTATGTGTGCGGTGACTTCACCTCCCGGATCCTATTCGGTATCACTCAGGAAAACGGGGTGTTGAAAGCCGTCCGTCAGCTCGGGGTGCTTCCCCAATCCCTGGTCTCGTTCGGCACCGACGATGCGGGCCAGCTCTACGCCGTTGGCTACGAAGGCATGATTTACCGGCTGGATTTCGCCGAATCGCGGTTCGATGAGGTCCAGGCGGAGTAACGGCACGTCACAAGTGCACGAGCCGGCACCACATCCTGGCAACCACCCAAACCGCTGTTGGACGCCATTCCCAGAAAGCCCCCGAAGTGTCCAGCAAGGCGACTGGAACGTGCGGCCAACTCCACCTTCTCCTCTCGAAACTTGATGAACGACCGGCCGCATGACCCGGCCTCCGCTGGTGACACGCCGGGTCACATGAAGTCCGTTTCCGTTCGCGAACTGCACTAGGCCAAGGGCGAGGTGCGCCAGATGGCCACGTCCGAGGAGACTTCCGTCACCGACCCTGGCCCGGCTCCTGCCGGAACATGACATCCCGGAAGTGCCCTCACGGCCTGTCAGCAGCCCCGGGCTCAATCACGCGTGGTGGGCGGGTCCCAGTGCGAACAGAATCCGCTCCAGCTCTCTGTAACACTTGTCGAAGGAACTCGCGCGGCGGGCGGCGTTCAGGTCGAGGGCATTCGTCAGCGCGGCTTGATCGAGGGTCTCCGTGTAGCCGTGCGGCCCGGTCATGTGACGGCTGAGCCATTGCTTGGCGCCACGGATGGCCTCCGGGTTGCCGGGGCTCGACAAATCTCTGGCGAGAGTCCGATGGCCGCGGAGGGATTCGGCCGCGGCAAGAATCCAGGCCTCGTACTCGCATTTCGCCAACACCACCCCGATGAGCATGTCACTTCTGGCTTCCGTCGCCTGTCTGAGGATCGCCGGGGCCAGCGCTGCGGGGCAATCGTCGTCGGCATTAATCAGGAGGAATATCGCTCCGTTTCTTCCGGCTTGTCTCGCCGCAAGCTCAACGGCGCGCCCGAGTTTTTCCGGACGCAACACTTCATCACGCTTGACCCGTATCGGGCGAGGCACGCGCAGGCGTAGCCCGGGAGCAACAACGCCCGCCACGCGACGGATCAGGACAGGCACGGCCTCGACCTCTCCACAGCGCGCATGCATGAAGGCGGAATGAGTGAGGAATGACGGGGA